>JACRGL010000100.1 GCA_016212365.1 Candidatus Methylomirabilota bacterium
CTGTAGGAAAAATCAAGATGGCCGGGCTCCCCATCAAACTTTCGGGGACACCGGGCAGGGTGGAGCGACCAGCCCCAGCCCTCGGTGAGCACACTGAAGAGGTCCTTCGGGATTGGCTTGGCCTTAGGGCGGGGGAGCTCGGTCTGCTCAGCCAGGAAGGGGTTATCTAAACGGGGGAGAAGATGAAGGCCTTTCAAGTGATCGTGGTTGTGATGCTTCTCTTGTTTTTCGCCTTCGGGGGTGGTTATTTTCTGGGTTACTATAAAGTGAGGGCTTTGGAAAAGACCGTTGAAAAGGTCCAGGCCGAGGCCAGAGGGAGAATCGCTACCCTGGAAAAGGAATTGGCTCGGGCCCGGGCTAAAATGGCCTTGGCCGAAGTTAAGGAAAAGCTGGGCCAGGCCCGCTTCGACGTCTTAGAAAAAAATTATGGAAATGCCTCCAGACAGATCGAGGCCGCCCAGGAGGCCCTGGCCAAAGCCAACGAATGGGCCGACGAGGAAATGAGAAAGGCCCTCGGGCCTATGGGGGCCTCCTTAAGCGAGGTCAGGGCGGATATCGATCGCCTGGATCCTAAGGTCGGGGCCAAGATCGAGGCCTTGCGGGGAAGGATTGAGGAGGTGGCGGCCCGCTGAAAGGGCCCCGAATAGAAAAATAATATGCCCATAGGTGTCCAAATAGCCATAGGTGCATTGGTCTTAGCGGTGATCGTCCTTGTCGCCTTTTTGATCCCCGCCTTAAACCAGATGCGTCGCACCTTTCAGCGCCTAGAGGCTTTCTTGCAGAAGGCAGAGCTCGATCTGAAACCCACCCTGGTAGAGCTGCGGGAGACCCTGGGTCAGGTGAACCAGGCCTCCCGCGGGATGAACGAAGGCCTAGAAAGGGTAGGAAAGGTAATGGAGGCCTGCGGTGAGGTGGCCGAGAGCATCCGCTTCACTAATACCCTTTACAGAAAAGGGGTCATTCCATTCCTCATAAACCTGGCCGCCTGGGGCTCAGGCCTGAGGACGGGGATTAGAGTACTGGTAGAGCGCCTTTTGGAAAGGAGGAAAGACTGATGAGCGAGGAGCGCGGATACGGTGCCTCTTTAGCCCTGGCTTTTATCCTGGGAGGGGTCATGGGGGCCAGCTTAGCCCTCCTCTTTGCCCCCCAAACAGGACGGGAGACCCGGGAGAGACTCAAGGACTTAGCTGGAGAGATGCGGGAGAGGACCGGGGAAGTCGCCGGGGAGGTAAAGGCCACGGCGGAGAAGGTCATCGAAGAAGGAAAGAGCTATCTGGGGGAGAAGAAGTCCCTCCTCACCGCTGCCCTGGAGGCGGGAAAGGAGGCCATGGAGAGAGAAAAGGCCCGACTCACTGAGAGGCAGCCCTAATCCCCCCTGGAGGCGGGCTCCCTCTAACCCTTCGAGAGAGGCTTCGGATGATGGCCTTTAATTTCTGCTGGGTCTCTCCTCGCCGGCGCCAGAAGAGCTCTGCCCTTTCGCGGAGGCTCAGGGTAGAGAAGTAATAGATTTCGTCCAGGCGCTCGATAGCTACCCGCCGGCCTATCTTGAGTCCCTTTTCTTCCCCATGGCAGAGGAACTTGGCTCTGCCTTCAAGCTCCACCAGAGCAATGGAGAGGGGTGAGGAGAAGCCCTCCGGCGGTGAATAGAGGACGGTGTAAGATAGGATCCTTCCATAGGTAGGGAGGAGGCACTCTTCCATTGGCTTCCCGCAAGAAGGGCAGAAAGGGGCAGGAGGAGCGGAGATTTTCCCACAGTGGCATTTAGAAGCAGGGATTGGATCCATAAACTCTAAATCCTATACTCTTTCTAGGATAGTTACCCAGTTGTTGGAGGCCAGTCCCCCAATACTGTGAGAGAGACCGACTCGTGCTTCCACCTGCCTCTTTTCCGCCTCTCCTTTTAGCTGCCAAACAATCTCCACAATCTGGGCCAACCCGGTGGCCCCCACAGGGTGACCTCTGGCCTTGAGCCCACCGGAGGGGTTAATGGGTAGGTCCCCGTCGAGGGCTGTCCTCCCCTTGACCAGGGCCCGGGCCCCCTTCCCCGGTGGGAAGAAGCCCAGATCCTCAGTGGAGATGATCTCGAAAGGGGCAAAGGCATCATGTACCTCTGCCACTTGAATGTCTCCTGGCCTCTTATCGGCCATTTTATAGGCCCTCTGGGCAGCGGCGACAGTAGCCCGAAAGGAGGTTAAGGAATCCCGATGCCGGAGGGCGGGGTGGTCCGTCCCGTGGCCCATTCCTGCTACTTTCACCGGTTGCTCCTCAGCAGTGAGCAGGGCGGCTGCAGCCCCATCAGAAATGGGGCAGCAGTGATAGAGGCGTAGGGGATCGGCTATCATCCGGCTCTCCATGACCTCCTCCAAGGAGACCTCCTGCTGGAAATGGGCATAGGGGTTTAGGGTGCCGTTATGGTGGTTTTTCACCGCTACCAAGGCCAGCTCCTTAGGACCCACCCCATGTTCCTCCATATAAGCACGGGTGACCATGGCCGCTAAGGCTGGCATGGTGGCCCCGTAACTCCGCTCGTAGGGGTCGATCATCCGGCTCAGGATTTCGGCGACCCGTGGAGTGCTGAGGTGGGTCATCTTCTCGCCTGCCACGACTAAAACCCGACGATAATGGCCAGAGGCAACGGCTGTCCAGGCAGCAAAGAAGGCGGCAGCCCCGGAAGAGGTCCCCGTCTCCACCCGAAGGGAAGGAACGTAGGCATATCCCAAATAATCGGCGAAAAGGGCGGCAAAACAGCCATCCCCTACGAACTCCTCGGGATTCATGGCCCCGAGGTAGATGGCATCGAATTCATAGATTCCTGCATGGGTTAATGCAGTGCGGGCGGCCTCGGCCATGAGATTGAGAAGAGACCTCTCGGACCGTCCAAACTTGGTCATCCCTACCCCGGCAATGTAAACTTCAGCCACTTTAAACCCCGCATTTAGACCTTAGATCTTTAATTTATTAACAAAGTCTTTGGGTGTCAAGGAGAAATAGCCTCTGGCCGTCTCTTCTGCCAGTCCTGTATTGTATCTTCTTCGACTTTTTTCATTGCTCCTGTGGGAAGAAGTATATGGATTTTTATCCAAAACTCTGGTATTTCCGAGGTCTCTCTAGCCATTTTTGGGCCTGTTACCTCCATAGAACGTGAGCATCAAGGCTCTATTCCCCTTGACGGCCTTGCCCTTTTCGGATACTATTCAAAGCGGCTGGGAGCTGAAAGAGGGAATGGGAATGGACCTCCTCCTTTGGAGTCGTCGCCTTTCTGCTTACATAGCAGTCTACTCCAGGTGCCCCGGCGAGGAGGAAGGGCCCCTCCCTATTTTGGCCAAACACCTCTTCCTGGGCCTGCGGAATAGGCGAATCTTGGAACAAAAGGCTTTGAGCCTGGACGGGGCCGAGGGGCTTGTCACCACCCTGGAGGCCACCCTGGATGGGAGGCCGGTCACCCTTCAAAGCGTCGTGGTTAAACAGTTGGACTGCCTCTATGACCTGATCTATTTTGCCCCGCCCGGAGCCTTTGCCTCCGGGCTACCCGAGTTCGAAAGTTTCCTAAGTGGTTGGCGGTTCGTGCCGGCGATCCGTTGAGGAGAATTTGAGAGGACTATTGATCCGGCTGGGCGATAGGGCCACCTATCTTTTAAACTATATGGGTGGGGTGTCTCTCCTTTCCCTTCAGACCTTCTATTACGGCTTCCAGCCTCCCTATAGCCTGAGCCTGATACTTCACCAAGTAGACCATCTCGGGGTGAGGTCCATCATCATTGCCAGCATCGCCGCCATCTTCACAGGCCTTGTGCTCGCCTTACAGACCACCTATGGCTTGGCCCGTTTCGGGGCCAAGACCTATGTGGGAACGGTGGTATCCCTCTCCATGGTACGGGAGCTGGGGCCGGTGCTCACCGCCCTTCTGGTGGGGGGACGGGTTGGCTCAGGGATCACCGCCGAGCTAGGTTCCATGAAGGTCACCGAGCAGATTGATGCCATGCGGGCGCTCGGGGCCAATCGAAGCCGCCTCCTCCGGTCCCTCATCCGTTCTACACGGGAGGCAGGGAAGGAAGCTGGGGCTGAAGAAGGGATGGGAAAGAGGGATCGCTAACTGGCCGGTGCCAAGCCGGGGTCGCAGGGAATTAAGAATGAAGGTCGACAAAGGAGGCTGGTGGCGGGCAGGTAGGATCGTTTTGGGGTGGGTTCTGATCATTATAGGAATAGCTGGGCTCTTTCTCCCCTTTATCCAGGGGATCCTTTTAATTATTGCTGGCCTGGCCATTTTGAGCAAGGACAGTCCCTGGGCCCGCAGATGGATGGAACTGGTCAAGGGATGGACTAAGAGGGGTGAAAAAGATCGAAAAACCCAAAGGTAGGGAGTATCAACCTCTCGATTTTGGCCGAGTCAAGACTTACCCCCTTAAGGACCGCCCCAGTAAGGTCTCGGTGAATGCCTTGGCTAGGGCATGGAGGGCTGGGGGTAGCTTTCAGAGTTTCCTTGAGAGCCTTCCGGGTATCTTGGCTTCAAAGGACCTTCGAGGGCTGGCCCAGGCCATAGTGGCGGCCAAGGGGAAGGGGAAGCCAGTAATCCTGGGAATGGGGGCCCATGTAATCAAGGTGGGCCTCTCCCCAGTGGTAATAGATTTGATGGAGAGGGGGATCATCACTGCATTGGCTACCCATGGGGCGGCAGCCGTCCATGACTTTGAGCTGTCCTTTGCAGGGTTTACCTCTGAGGAGGTGGAGGCGGCTCTGGAAAAGGGTGAGTTCGGGATGGCTGAAGAGACGGGAAGGATCATTAATGAGGCGGTAAGGGAGGGGATCCCCAAAGGGTGGGGCCTTGGCCGGGCCTTGGGGGAAAAGATCTTAGAGCTAGGGCCCGAATACTTAGACAAAAGCCTCTTCGCCGCCGGTGCCCGCCTTGGCCTCCCGGTTACCGTCCATGTGGCAGTAGGGACAGACATCTTTCACATGCATCCGGCCTGCAACGGGGCTTCCCTGGGCGATGCTACCTATAGGGACTTCCGTCTCCTCGCCTCGGTGGTGGCTGAGCTCGGGGGGGGAGGGGTCTACCTTAACGTGGGTTCAGCGGTCCTGCTTCCAGAGGTCTTCCTCAAGGCCCTCACCGTTGCCCGAAACCTAGGCCACGAGGTTAAAGACTTCGTTACCGCCAATCTGGACTTTATCCAACACTACAGGCCCCTCCAGAATGTGGTAAAGAGACCGGTAGCAGCAGGTGGCAAGGGCTATGCCCTCACGGGTCACCATGAGATCATGGTTCCGCTCCTCGCGGCCGCGGTGATCGAGGAGCTGGAAGGGCTGAGGGCTTAAGAAATGGGCTTCGTCGAGATCTATGTCACTCAAGACGAGATGCACGCCGACCTCATCCGGCAGCTCTTGGAGGGCAGTGGTATCCCTTGCCTACTCCGTTCCATGAAGGTGGGGGGTTACGAAGGGATAACCCTCGGCCCTTTAGGAGAAATCCGGGTGAGGGTTCCCGAGCCCTATGCCCAGAAGGCAAAGCGACTTATTCGCGAGGCCATTGCTGACGAGGCCATTTGGCCGCTAGGAAGCCCTATTGAAGAATAAGCAGTCAGCTATCAGTCATCAGCCCTCAGTAAAAAACCCGCCTGAGGCGGGCTAAGGGCTAGAGGCTAATTTCTGATTATGGATAAACAAGTGAGAGCTCGAGAAGGCTATTTAAACAAAATTAAATCTCTGGAGGAGCTCCAGGCAATTGTCCGCGACCTAAGAGGCCATGGCAAAAGGGTGGTATTTACCAATGGCTGTTTTGACCTCCTGCACCGCGGACACACCCGCTATTTGGAGCAGTCTAAAGGCCTGGGTGACATCCTTGTTGTGGCCTTGAATAGTGATGCCTCAGTGAGGGCCCTGAAAGGGGAGGGACGTCCCATCCTCCCTGCCGAAGAGCGGGCCGAGATCTTAGCCGCCCTGGCCTCCGTAGATTACGTTGTCATTTTCGAGGAGCTGGACCCTGGGAGGGTCATCGCTACCCTCGAGCCCGATGTCCTGGTCAAGGGGGGTGACTACGCCCTAGAGCAGATTGTGGGCCGGGAGGCAGTAGAGGCCTGGGGCGGGCAAGTCTATAGCCTTCCCCTGGTGGAGGGATCATCCACTAGAGGGATTATAGAGCACATCTTAAAAAGGCATCTCCAAAAATGAAGTATCCTTCTTCAATTACCGTCCTAGAAGGAAGGCAAAACTTCGACTTTCTGTTAGAAGAGATGGTCGAGGCTGGAGCCCAGGAGGCCGTCCTCCACGGGCTCTGGGGATCGTCTAAGGCCATGACTCTGGCAGAGATTTCTCGGAAGGTCAAAAAACCTTTCCTGGCTATCCTCCCCACCCAATCCGAGGCTGAGGCCTTTGCCAGGGACCTCCGCTTCTTCCTGAGCCCTGAGACGGTGGCCCTCTTTCCGGACCCAGACATTGCCCCTTATCAGCCCCAGTCGCCGGACATAGAGGTTCGGGGGGAGCGGCTCCATTGTTTGAAGAGGATGGCCTTAAGAGAAGCAGAGGTGGTGGTTTGCCCGGCCTCTGCCCTCCTCGGACGCCTGCCACCCCCTGAAACCATATCCTCTGCTGTAGTTGCCCTATATCCTAGGCGGATAATTCGCCAGGAGGACCTGATCCGGGCTTTGTCGGAGGGGTGTTACCGGCCTACTGGGCAGGTGACGGAGCGGGGAGAATATAGCATCCGGGGTGGGATCCTGGATTTCTTTCCCCCTATAGCCAGGCATCCGGTCCGGGTGGAATTCTTCGGAAATGAGATTTATTCCCTGCGGGAGTTTGAGACGGAGTCCCAGCGTTCCCTGGGCTCCTTAGAGAAGGTGAGCGTGCTGCCCGTTTCAGAGGTCCTCTTGACCGAAGAGGGATGCAACCGCGCCTTAAGGCAGCTAACCCGGATGGCCGCCGAAGTCGGCCAGTCAATACCCGTGACCTTTCAAGAGGCCCTGGAGAAGCGATTGCCCTTCCCCGGTATGGAGAACTATCTGCCTATCTTCTATCCGGAGTTGGCTACTTTATTCGATTACCTGGATTCGGATTCATGGGTGGCGGTAGCCGACCCTTCCCAGGTGAGGGCCAAAGTCGAGGAATGCTGGGAGCAGGTCCGTAAGGAGGAACGGCGGGAGCAGGCTGCGGGTGGACTCCCTTGCCCTCACAGGGCCCTCTATCTCTCCCCTGATGAGATTCACTCCCGGATCGAAGGGAGGCGTCGGATCCTCTTGGAGACCTTTTCTTTTCCTTCAAGCCCGGGGGAGCCACGCCTGATCTATGGCTTCACAACCCAGAGCATTGCTCCCTACCAGGGGAGAATGGAGCACCTGGTGGAGGAGATCCGCTCCCTCCGGCGCTCCGGGCTACGAGTGAGCCTTGTCTGCCGAAGCGAGGCCCAGGCCAGGAGGCTTGAGACCGTGCTTCGGGAATATGAGCTGGGGCTACGATGGAGGAAGGCCGGGGAGGATGGCGTCTGCCTTTTGGTGGGAGAACTCTCTGCCGGTTTTGTCTTCCCCGCATTTGGAGAGGCATACCTGACTGAGGGAGAGGTTTTCGGGCCCCGACTCAGGCCCCGGCGCCGGCCTAAGCCCAAAGGAGTTCTCCCCTTTACCTCCTTCGACGATCTGAAATACGGGGACTATGTAGTTCACCTGGATCACGGCATTGGCCAATATAAAGGACTGCGCCACTTGGTGAGTGGAGGGGTAGGAGGTGATTACCTCTTCATCAAATACGCGGGGTCTGATAAGCTCTATGTCCCCATTGACAAACTCCACTTGGTTCAGCGCTACATCGGGGGCGGACCCACCTCCCCAACCTTGGACAAGCTGGGGGGGACTTCCTGGGCAAAGGCTAAGGAGCGGGTTAAAGCGAGTATCCGAGAGCTGGCCCGGGAACTCTTGGAGCTCTATGCCACCCGCCAAGTCCTCCCCGGGCACTCCTATTCCCCTGACACGCCCTGGCAGAGGGAGTTTGAAGCTGCCTTTCCCTACGAGGAGACCCTTGATCAACTCCAGGCCATCCAAGAGGTGAGGCAGGACATGGAGGCCCCTCGGCCCATGGACCGCCTGGTCTGTGGGGATGTGGGCTACGGAAAGACGGAGGTGGCCCTGAGGGCTGCCTTTAAGGCGGTAATGGATGGAAGACAGGTGGCGGTGCTGGTGCCTACCACTGTCCTGGCCCTGCAGCACGGCCAGACCTTCTCGGAGAGGTTTTCTGCCTTCCCTGTATCGGTGGAAGTGCTCTCCCGCTTTCGGTCGAAGAAGGAGCAGCGCCAGGTCCTCCAGGGCCTCCGGGATGGGACGGTAGACATCGTCATCGGGACCCACCGCCTCCTCCAGAGGGATGTGACCTTCAAAGACCTGGGGCTTTTAGTGGTGGATGAGGAGCAGCGCTTCGGGGTTGCTGCCAAAGAGCGGCTCAAGCGGCTAAAAAAACAAGTAGACGTCCTCACCCTCACTGCCACCCCTATACCCCGGACCCTCCATATGTCGCTCCTGGGTGTCCGTGATATCAGCCTCATCGAGACCCCACCTGAGGATCGCCTCTCCATTCGCACCTATGTCGCTGCATTCGATGACCAGCTTATCCAGGAGGCCATAGAGCGGGAGCTCGAAAGAGGGGGCCAGGTCTTCTTTGTCCACAACCGGATAGAGTCAATATATGGCCTCGAGGCCCACCTCCGGCGTCTGGTTCCCCAGGCCCGCATTGCTGTCGCCCATGGGCAGATGGAGGAGGAGGCCCTAGAGCGCGTAATGTGTAATTTCTATGCCAGGAAATACGACGTGCTCCTCTCCACCGCAATCATCGAGTCCGGCCTGGATATCCCCAATGCTAACACCATTATCATTGATCGTGCCGACAGTCTTGGCCTAGCCCAGCTCTATCAGCTCCGCGGCCGAGTGGGCAGGGACAGGCACCGAGCCTATGCCTATCTTCTGGTCCCCCCTGGGGGGGACCTGGGCGAGGTGGCCCGGAAACGCCTGCAGGTCATCGCCGAGCTCACCGAACTGGGATCGGGTTTCAAAGTGGCGGCTCGGGATTTAGAAATCAGGGGGGCGGGAAACCTTTTAGGGGCTGAGCAACATGGCCAGATCGCCGCTGTGGGCTATGACCTCTACTGTCAGCTCATCGAGGCTACCATCAAGGAACTCCAGGGTCTTCAGGAGGAGCGGGAGTCCGATCCCCAGATCAAACTGAAAGTGGATGCCTACCTCCCCGAGGCCTATATCCCTGACAGTAACCAGCGGCTAAACCTCTACAAGCGCCTTTCTGCTCTAAGGGATATAGAAGGGCTCGGAGACTCCCAAGCCGAACTCGAAGACCGCTTTGGCGGGCTTCCCGAGCCGGCCCGCCTCCTCCTCAAGATAATAGAACTCAAGATCTACGCCCGCCGGCTCAAGGTTCGAGAGATCACAGGGGGGACCGATAAGGTACGGATTTCCTTTGGCGATCACCCGGCGGTGGAGCCCGGAAATGTGGTTGCCCTCTTAACCCAAGAAAAGGGGAGGGTGCGTTACGTCCCAGAGAATTCCCTGGAGCTTCGTCTCCCTGCTGGGGGTAAGGAGGAGAGGCTGAACTTCATTAAAAATCACTTGCAACGGTTGGTCTGATGTGTTAGCTTAGCCCGGACCAAAAAATGGGATTTTCATAGGATCCAAGGGGGATAAAGTGGTTTCTA
>JACRGL010000097.1 GCA_016212365.1 Candidatus Methylomirabilota bacterium
CAGACTTATCTCGCCAGGCAATCTACGAGGGGGCAGCGGGGGCCAAGGCCCAGGGTATAAGCCTTAAAAACGAGGATCTAGAGAAAGGGCTCAAGCTACCGCCCCATGGCGGGGATTTCAAGACATCCATGCTCCAGGACTTGGAGGCAGGAAAGGCCTTAGAGCTGGAGGAGTTAAATGGCGTGGTAATTAATAAAGGCAGGGCACTGGGAATACCTACCCCTTATAATTTCACCCTATATGCCCTCCTGAAGGGCCATCAGGCGTGACCTTTACCCAAACCTGACGGGACCTGGGCCCGTCGAACTCGCAGAAGAAGATCCCCTGCCACGTCCCCAAACAGAGCCTCCCCCCTTCCACCAGGACCGTCACCGAGGAGCCCACGATACTTGCCTTGATATGGGCGGCCGCGTTCCCCTCCAGGTGGCTGTATCCATCATCTAGCGGGATCAGCTTGTTAAGCTCCATCAAGATGTCCTTCCCCACGGAAGGGTCGGCATTCTCGTTGATGATGATCCCGGCGGTGGTGTGGGGGACGAAGACGTAGCAAATCCCATCGCTTATTCCCATCTCCTTCACTGCCTGGGCCACTTGGTGGGTAACGTCTATTAGCTCTGTCCGGGATCGAGTGGAAATCGAAATCTTTTTCATAAGTCAATTACCTCGGCTTTCATGTCGTCCAATTCTATGACGGCGATGGTAGAGCGGCCATATAGCCAGCCACCCCCTTCTCCAGGGTTCACGATGAGGGCCCTTTCCCGCTTCTGGATGTCTACCTGGTGGGTGTGCCCATAAACGATAAGGTCATGGCGATCCGCTTCTGCCTGGAGGTTTATGCTTTCCAGGTCGTGAACTACTAAGATCCGCCTTTCCCCTAACTCCAGGGAGTAAGGGTCCTCTCCGATCCGGCCCTGGGATCTCTTCCTGAGGAGGGCCTTGTCGCCATCGTTATTTCCGAAGATCCCTAAATAGCTACAAATAAGCTCATCCAAAGGCCTCAAGGCAAAGGGGGCCACAATGTCACCTGCATGAATCACCAGCTCTACTTGCTCAGCGTTAAAGGCCTCAACCGCCCTCCTTATCATAGGGAGGTTGTCGTGGGTGTCGGCCATGGCACCAATCCTCATCCCTGGCTCCTAAAACCTCAATTCTTGGGATACGACTCGTCCATCTTTGGAAAGGGCTACCTCGGCGGCGAAGTCGTTTCTCTGTGAATACTTGAAGCGAAGGTCCTCGCAGCGGACGATACTGGAATCCCCATTCCTTTGGTAGCTCATCCAAGGGAAGCGGGCGAAGCCTAAAAAGGTAGCGATGGTTGTAGCCTCCCTGGCGGCCCTCAAGAAGTCGTTCTCCTGCATAGGATAGCAATGCCGAGTATAGAATGGGATAGGCCTCGATGGTGCTTTAAATAGGCCTCGCGCCCCTTAAGGTTAGTAAGATAGTCCACGTCCGGTAGGATTGAGGAGAGGAGCACGGCAGTACTGGCCAAAGGGGCAACCTCCCTCAATCCCAGGTTGGAGAGGGTCAGTCCAGTGAGGCTATGAGTGATAGGATCCATGGCGAAGCCAGTTTTGGGCTGCGAGTATCGAGTTTAGGAGGGGATCCGTAGTAACCCTTTCGTGAACTGACGAAGTGAAACTTTAGCAAAAAACTAAATGCGACCAACACTGAATTTTAACATTTCGGTCGCATTTACCCTGAGCGAAGCGAAGGGTCTTATCCAAGAGATCCGGAGCCTGTTCCGAGCAGAGCGAGGAATCCAGTTCCTTCGTTTCACTCAGGACCGCTTTGCTCCTCAGGATAAATGTGCCTATATGTTAAAAAACATTATAGGGCACATTTAACTGGATGTCAACGTTTGCCCAAGGTCCTTTTTCAAGGGGCAGACCTCGCAGCCGGGCCTTTTTCGGCAAAAGTGCTTTCCGGTAGCTACCAGGAGGGCATGATACTCGTTGAAAAGGTCAACCTTCTTGGGCAGGTTTTCCATGAAGATGGCCTGGATCTCCTGATAGGTGGCGCTTTCCCTTGCCAGTCCGTGGCGGTGGAGGATGCGCCTGGTGTATGCATCCACGACGAAGATGGGATAGCCTCCTGCATAGAGGAGGATGGAATCAGCCGTCTCCTCCCCAATGCCATGGAGGTTTAGAAGCTCTTTTCGGAGGGCCCCGAGCGGCTTTTTAAACATCTTTTCCAGGTTCCCCTGATACTCACGAAGGAGGTATTCCAGGAAGGGCTTGAGCCTTGCTGCCTTCACTCTGTAATAGCCCGCGGGGCGGATGAGTTCGGCCAATTCATTAAGGGAGAGGGTGTTGAGGGCCTCCGGGCTCATGAGGCCCTGAGCCTTGAGGTTTGCTATGGCCTTCTCCACATTGGCCCAGGCTGTATTCTGGGTGAGGATGGCCCCCACTATAACCTCAAAGGTGTCCTCCGCTGGCCACCAGCCCTGGGGCCCCAAGTGGCGATGGAGCTGACGGTAGATCCATTGTAGTCGCCTTTTCATTTTCTCTTGACCCGAGGCGCATTATATCCTATAATTTGACTGGGCGTTCAGTCAATAATAAATTCTCAAGGCAAGCCTTAAGGAGGTTTTCTGTTGCCCAGGAGGGAAGGGCCTCTTAAGCGAAAGAGGATCATTGCCTCAGCCCTCAAGGCCTTTTCGGAGAAGGGGTATCACCAGGCCAGGATCTCGGAGATCGCCGAGGAGGCCCTGGTGGCCAAAGGGACCATCTATCTCTATTTCCGGAACAAAGAGGAACTCTTCCTGGCCTCCCTGGACGACGTGGCTCGGGAGTTCTTGAGCCAGCTTTCCCAAGAGCTGGATAGGGCTGGGGACGCCCTCGCCCGGCTAAAAAGGATTATTCACTTCCACCTCACCTTCTTGGATAAGAACGTTGAGATTTTTAGCATCCTCGAGCGCGAGCTCCCCGCTGACCTAAGCCGTAAGCTCAGGGCAGGGGCAAAGCAGAAACAGAGGCTGGAAGCCTATCTAGAGACTATGGAGAAAATCCTCCTTCAGGGCCAGAGGGAGGGTCAGCTAGAACCTCCTGGTGGCCCTGCCTTTGCCGCCCAGGCCCTCTGGGGAATCCTGCACGCCGTAGGCCATCAACGCCTCTCAGAGAGGGACCGAAGGCCGGTGGACGAGGTAGCCCGGGATGTCATCCATCAATTCTTCTATGGAGTATGCCGGGAAAGGAAGCCATAACATGCGGCTCAATTTTTGGAGGGAAATTGGAGGGACATTCCTGGTGGGGCTCCTTTTTCTGGGAGCCCTCAGTTGCTCCCGGGGGGGCGAACCTAAAGGCCAAGCCAACACTTCCTCACAGTCTAATGCCAAGCGGGTAATCCCGGTGACGGTGGCCAAGGTGGAGTCCCGGGATGTCCAGCGAATGGTGGAAGCAGTGGGCTCCTTGCTGCCCGAGGAAGAAGTGGCGGTGGTCAGCGAGGCTTCTGGGATCATCGAGGCCATTTATGTGGATCTGGGAGACGCCATCAAAAAGGACCAGGTGCTCCTTAAATTGGATCAGAGGGAGCACCGCCTAAACCTGGAGAGGGCGGAGGCCACCCTCCGGCAGGCCCGAGCGCGATTGGGGTCTGTGGGAGACCAGGAGATCCCCCCTGACGAGGCCCAGACGGTGGTGCGTCAGGCCCGGGCCACCTTCGAGGATGCCCAGATTCACGTTAATCGGATGCGGGACCTTTATAAGGCGGGGGCCGTCTCCCGCCAGGAATTGGATAATGCCGAGGCCCGTTTTCAGGTAACCCAGGCCAATTATGAGGCCGCCCTGGAACAGGTCCGGAGTTTAAAGGCCACGGTGAAGGAGCTTCAGGCGACGGTTGACCTGGCCAGGAAGAAGCTCTCGGACACCATTGTCCGGGCCCCTATAGCCGGCTCTGTCAGGGAGCGCCTTGTCTCTGCCGGGGAGTATATCGTTGGCGGCGGGATGCAAAGCACCAAGCTCTTTACCTTGGTCCGCAGCCATCCCCTGAAGCTAAAGGCCTCGGTCCCCGAGCGCTTCGCCCCTGAAGTCCGGATAGGCCAGGCCGTCCGGGTGGAGGTGGAGGCTTATCCTGGCCAGGGCTTTCCCGGAAGGATAACCAGGATTAGCCCGGCGGTGGATGTCCAGACCCGCTCCTTTTCCATCGAGGCCATTGTTCCTAACGAGAAAGGCCTCCTTAAGCCTGGATTCTTTGCAAAGGCTTCCATTCTGACCCGGATGGAGAGGGCAGTAGCCTTCGTCCCCGAGAATGCCCTGGTCAGCATTGTGGGCCTCACCAAGGTCTTTGTGGTGGTAGGGGACAAGGTGGTTGAAAGAATAGTGAAGACAGGATTGAGGGTGGATGGGCGGGTGGAAATCGTTGAAGGAGTGAAGCTCGGGGAG
>JACRGL010000098.1 GCA_016212365.1 Candidatus Methylomirabilota bacterium
ATTACCCACCTTGAGCCCAGGTCCCTTGCTTCAGAGGCTTATCGCTCTTTAAGAACAAACATCCAGATTGCTGATCAGGACAGGGGGGCAAAGGCCTATTTGATTACCAGTTCAGGCCCTGGAGAGGGAAAGACCATCACCCTTGCCAACCTGGCTATAACTATGGCCCAGATGGGTAGCAAAACCCTCCTTGTCGAGACCGATTTGAGGCGGCCTTTGCTTCACTCAGTTTTTGGTCAAGATAAGGAGCCTGGCCTCACCAATCTGTTGAGGGAGGAGATAGAATGGACATCTGTGGTGCGGGAGACAGGGGTCCAGAACCTACACCTGATTCCATCCGGGCCCCTTCCTCCTAACCCTTCGGAATTGTTGGGTTCAAACAAAATGGCGTCCATCATTGAAGAGCTCTAAGGGCACTATGATATGCTCCTGTTCGTTTCTTCCCCTGTCATTCTTGTTACAGACGCTGCTGTTCTTGGCCCAAAGTTGGATGGGGTTTTTCTTGTAGTAGAGGCAGGGAAGTCTTCTTATCATGCCGTTCAGCGAGCCAGAAGCCTGCTGGAGAGCGTTCATGCCCGCATCATGGGGGTCATATTCAACAGGCTCAACCTGGAGGAGGCGTTCGGAAAGTTTGGTTATTACCATAGCTATCACATTTATTATCATGAGGAAGGCGAAAAGAGGAAGGGAGAGGTCGGATGGTTCTCTTCCTTTAAGAAGAAATTCAGAGATGAGGGGAACAAATCCATGTGAAATCTCCCGTAACTCAAGGCTTTAGCCTTGACTTAATCAACCCTAAAGGGTTGAGTTACGTGAGCTTCGTCTCCGACGATACGCAGCAGGCAAGCTGCTGCGCTACCCGGGATACTAATAAAATCTCCGGCAAAGCCGGAGTTATCGTAGGGAGTCCGCCTGAGGCGGATGTGTCCGCCCGTTAAAAGAGTGACCTTTTTCAGTAATCTCATTGGGATCGGAAAGGACAGTTTGCCCGGCAGGGGAAAGCAATTCCCGTGCCGGTTTTTTCTGGAGGCCAAATGAGGGAGGCCAAGAGAGTCTGCTGGATCACTTTGACCTTGCTCTTTGTCTTATTATGTGAGGCTTATGCTGGAGGTTCTACCAACGTCCCACTCCATAACTGGACTTATTTTGCCAATCAGTGGGATTGGTCTTATGAGGCCATAAAAAAAATAGCCAGTGCTGGATTAGTAGAAGGGGCAGTCCTAAACACCAAGCCTATGAGCCGGATGGAGATGGCCAGGATTGTGGCTAGAGCAATGGACAGGTTTCAGGGAGACGTTACCTGGGCCTATAAGGATCAAAAGGATTTAGAGGCTACGGTTCGGGATCTGATAGAGGAATTTGAGCCAGAGCTGGCTAGCCTTGGTGTGGAGCCTGTCCTGAAGAAGGTCAAGCCTCCGCCCTTCTTTTTTTTAAAGCCCGTTGATAAGATAGAGGCGAGGTTTGGTTACTCTGAGGGCGATTTCCGGCGTGAGAATAGCCAGGGTGAGTTACTGCGCGAGGGCCTAAATTCGCGGTTTGCCTTTTCATCACGGGCCCAGCTCGGAGATTTTCTGTCCCTCTATGGGCACCCCGAATTTCTCTTAAATGAGGAGGAGTCTAAAGGCCGCCTGGTAGAAGGCTATCTCAAGTTGACCTATTACAATGTGGAACTGGAGGTGGGGAGGGAGTCGGTATGGTGGGGGCCGGGATTCCACGGGGCGATGCTCTTTTCCAACAATGCCGAGCCCTTAGACCTGGTCAAGCTCTCTTCAGCCGAACCGTTTCCCCTCCCTTGGTTTCTTAAGTCCCTGGGGCCAGTGAAGCTCACCTTCTTTCTGGCCAGGCTTGAAAAGGATAGGGATTTCCCCCGGGCAAAGCTAGCGGCCTGGCGAATAAATTTCACCCCTTCCCCTTTAATAGAAGTCGGAGTTGCCAGGGTAGTCCAGTTTGGGGGAAAGGGCCGGCCTACCGTTAAATGGCAGGACATCCCCAAAATCCTGGTAGAAAGCAATGACAAACCCGAGAGCAAATTTAACACGAACCAGATATATTCAATAGATGCTACCCTTCGCCTTCGGGACATCGGTCGGTATGTACCCATTGCCAGGGATCTAGAAGTCTACGGTGAATTGGGGGTTGACGATACCTGCTGTGAAGACGTCTTCTGGCCTTTAAAGCCTGCCTTCCTTGTGGGTATGTATACCCCCAATCTCTTCCAAAGGCCCAATATGGACTTTCGAGTGGAGTATACTTTAACCACATCCAATTCCTTTACTCACGGTATCTATTCTACGGGGTATTCTTACAAGGGGAATCCCATCGCCCATTTCATCGGAACTAAAGGCGATGACTTATACATGCGGTTTACCCGGCGGCTGGACAACAATTGGCTTTTGGGCCTGGAGGCGGACAACGCCACCGTGGGCTCCACTCAGGTAGGCCAGGCCTTTGGAACCAAGGAGAAGAGGAAGTTTGCAGGGATTGATATCTCTTACCGTTATTCCAAGCCGTGGAGTTTCTTTGCCGCTTACAGGCTCCAGCGCACAGAAAATATCGGGTTCGTCTCGGGGAAGGACGACACCAACAATGTCCTGACCCTCGGGGTAACCCATAGTTTTCGGTAGTAATACGAATGCACAAATATCTGTTACTCCTGCTCGATTCCCCCTCACCTTTCTCCTCTCCCCTAGGGGGAGAGGGATGGGGAGAGGGCGATTGGCGATGAAAATCCTCCTTGTCCAACCAACCACATTAATGGGGGATGGTACCCCGCGAAAGACGAAGCGGCGATGGATTATGGGGATGACCCTCCCATACGTGGCGGCCCTCACCCCGCAGGATTTCCAGGTCGAGCTGGTTGATGATCGCTGCCAGGAGGTGGATTTCAGCGGGGACTATAACCTGGTAGGGATCACCGTTACCTCAGACACCGCTAATCGCGCTTACCAAATCTCGGCCCGATTTCGCCATCGAGGGATCCCTGTTGTGATGGGAGGGTTCCATGCCTCCCTCTGCCCAGAAGAGGCCCTGGAGCACGCCGATGCTATAGTGGTGGGGGAGGCAGAGTATGTGTGGGAGCCATTGCTCCGGGATCTCCAGGCCGGAAGACTCAAAGGGGTATACCAGGCATCCCGGCTCCACGACCTCAAGGCCCTTCCCCCTCCTCGCTACGAGCTCTTGGATAAAAGCTCCTATCGGTTCCTCTTTTATCCGGTTCAAACCAGCCGGGGCTGCCCTTTCCGCTGCAAATTTTGCGAAGTGCCCCAGGTCTATGGCGGCGTATACCGATTTCGCCCCTTGGGGGAAGTGGTCGAGGAGGTCAGGGCCGTCAAGAACCGGCGGCTCCAATTCGTGGACGATAATCTGACCGCCGATCGAGAATACGCCAAGGCCTTATTCGAAGCCCTGATACCCCTAAATGTGAAATGGAGCGGCCTGTGGACAATAAATACCCCAAGGGACGAAGAGTTGCTGGAATTGGCGGCCAGATCAGGATGCTTTCATGTGAATATCGGGATTGAAAGCGTAAGTCAAAACGGGCTTAATGCCATAGACAAAAGGCAGAACCAGGTGAGGGATTTCAAGAGGATGCTCGGCGCCCTGCGGGAAAAGGGGATATTCTTTTCCCTCAATTTCCTCTTCGGGCTGGACGGTGAATCAAAGGATATTTTCGATTCCACGCTGGGATTCCTGGAAGAGGTAAAGGCCCCCATGGCCTTCTTCAACATCGTCACCCCCCGCAAAGGGACCCGCCTGAGGGAGGAACTGGAAAAAGAGGGGAGGATGATAAAGTCCGAGCTGCAGTGGCATCTGGGGCCCACTTGCATGTTCCTGCCAGAAAATATGAGCCCCCAGGAAGTGGAGACCGGGCTCTGGAGGACATATCAGAGCTTCTACTCTTTGAGGTCCATAGCTAAGAGGCTCCTCCTGCCCCCCAATGGATACCTTGCCCAGGCCCTCCCCAGCAATCTGATATTTCTCTGGGCCGTGAAGAGGCGAATAGACCCTGTGGATTTCTATTAAATAGGGCAACTACTACGATGAAGAAGAGGAAGGAATTTCTGCCTTTCTCCCGCCCCACCATAGAAGAGGAGGAGATCCAGGAGGTGATCGATTGTCTCCGGTCTGGTTGGATCACCACCGGGCCCAGAGTATTGAATTTCGAGGAGGAGTTCAAAAAATATGTCGGGAGCGGGCATGCGGTAGCCCTAAGCTCGGGCACCGCCGGCCTGCACCTGGCCTATATGGCCGCCGGGATTGGCCCGGGTGATGAGGTGATTACCACCCCTTTTACCTTTGCGGCCACTGTTAATATGATCGTCCTTAACGGCGCCAGGCCAGTATTCGTGGATATCGAGAGGGAGAGCTTTAATATAGACGTGACCAGGGTTAAGGAAAAGATTACCCACCGAACGAAGGCCGTCGTCCCGGTTCATTTTGCCGGCCAGCCCTGTGATATGGATGAGATACTGGCTATAGCGAGAAGGCATAACCTGCTGGTCATCGAGGACGCGGCCCATGCCCTGGGGACAAGGTATAAAGGGAGGATGGTCGGCGGCATCGGGGATATCGCGGTTTTCAGTTTCCATCCCACAAAAAATATCACCACCGGGGAAGGGGGGATGGTGAGCACCGATAACGCCGAATACGCTGAAAAGGTGCGATTACTGAGGTTTCATGGGATAAGCAAGGAGGCCTGGAGTCGCTACCGAGCCGAGGGAAGCCCCCAATACGAGATCCAATTCCCAGGCTTCAAATACAATATGATGGACATACAGGCGGCTATTGGCTTACACCAGCTCAGGAAGCTGGATCGGTTTCTCGAGATCCGCTCCCGATATGCCCTGATGTATAATCAGGCCCTTGCCGGTATCCCTGAGATCATTACCCCTGGAAAGGTGCCCTATGAGGCTAACCATGCCTGGCACCTTTATACCATCCTTATCGACATAGACAGGCTCCGGAGGAGCCGCGATGAATTCATTGCCAGGCTCAAGGAGGAGAACATAGGCGCAGGTATCCACTTCCCCGCCATCCACCTCCAACCCTATTACCGAAAGGCCTTCGGATTCAAGAGGGGTGACTATACCAACGCAGAATATGTCTCAGACCGCATCCTTTCCCTTCCCCTCTTTCCCGGGATGACCGAGGGGGATGTGGAGGACGTTGTGGCTGCCGTGAAAGGG
>JACRGL010000103.1 GCA_016212365.1 Candidatus Methylomirabilota bacterium
CGGGACATTCTTGTCCCGCCCTTAGCGGGGTTGGAAAACCCCGCCTATCGGCTAAAGGCTAACAGCTAAAGGCTTCCCGTGAACCGTCAACCGTGAACGGTGAACCAAACGATGACCGTCAACCGTGAACTAATCTAGGGAGGAAAAATGCTGAACGACACTTTGGAAGAAGGGTTAACCTTCGATGACGTGCTTCTTGTCCCTTCCAAGTCCGATGTCCTGCCCCGTGAGGTGGATGTCTCGACCCGCCTATCCCGCCAGGTCAGGATCAATATCCCCATCGTCAGCGCTGCAATGGACACGGTGACTGAAGCCCGGCTGGCCATCGCCCTGGCCCGTGAAGGGGGAATAGGCATTCTCCATCGGGCCTTCTCTATTGAGGCCCAGGCTGCGGAGGCGGACAAGGTAAAAAAATCAGAGAGCGGTATGATCGTGGACCCCATCACCATGTCTCCCCATCAAAAGATCCACGAGGCATTAGCGGTGATGGCCCGCTACCGCATTTCAGGGGTCCCTGTCACTGAGAACGGGAGGCTGGTGGGGATCCTTACCAACCGCGACCTCAGGTTTGAGACCAAGCTGGACCTTCCTATTTCGGCAGTAATGACAAAGGCCCCTTTAATCACCGCCCCTGTAGGCACCAGCTTGGAGGAGGCCAAGGAGATCCTCCACCAGCACCGGATTGAGAAGCTACCGGTGGTAGACGAGGAATATCGCTTGCGGGGCCTTATCACCATCAAGGACATCGAGAAAAGGATCAAGTATCCTAATGCATGTAAGGATGGCCTGGGCCGCCTGCGGGTAGGAGCAGCGGTGGGTGTGGGCCTGGAAGGGGAGGAAAGGGCCGAGGCCCTGACGAAGGCCGGAGTCGACGTAATTATAGTGGATACGGCCCATGGCCATTCGGCCGGGGTTTTAGAGACTGTGCGCCTCCTCAAGCGGCGCTACCCTGAAGTGGACGTGATTGCCGGAAACATTGCTACTACTGAGGCCGCTGAGGAGTTAATTAGGGCGGGGGCGGATGCTGTCAAGGTTGGGGTCGGTCCGGGCTCTATCTGCACCACCCGAATAGTGGCAGGGGCAGGTGTTCCCCAGATCACGGCTATCGCCCAATGCGCCGCTGTAGCCGGCCGCTTTGATGTCCCGGTCATCGCCGACGGGGGGATTAAATTCTCCGGAGACATCACTAAAGCCATTGCCGCAGGCGCCAGCTCGGTCATGATTGGCAGTCTATTCGCAGGTACCGAGGAAAGCCCCGGGGAAACTGTCCTCCTTCAGGGCCGAAGCTACAAGGTCTATCGGGGCATGGGGTCACTGGGGGCTATGGAGCGGGGCGGTAGGGATCGCTATTGCCAGGAAGAAGCAGTGGAGGAAGCCAAGCTTGTCCCCGAGGGGATTGAAGGAAGGGTCCCTTATAAAGGGACGCTAGCAGCCAGCGTCTATCAATTAGTAGGGGGACTGAGGGCAGGGATGGGATACTGCGGTTGCAGGACCATCGAGGAACTGCGCACAAAGGCCCGCTTTATCAAGATAACCAGCGCCGGACTCAGGGAGAGCCACGTCCACGACGTGATAATCACTAAGGAAGCGCCGAATTATAGATTGGAGAGCTGAGAAGAAAGAGATGGAGAACGCTAAGCAACAGGTCCGGGAACTACTTGAAGGGCTGCCGGATGACTGCTCCTTTAAGATATTAGATATAAAAAGAAAGCGAGGCAAAATGAAGGAAGCCATAGAAGAATTGTTGTTAGAAATAGATAATTTTAAAAAGGAATATGTCTGCGAGGAGACCGGGGACGAGGTCGTGCTCATGAAGGACAGACAGGGGCGTGTCATCGGATTCGAGAAGCTAAACTTCTCCCTGGCGAGGGAAGAGCAACTTAGCGTCGCCTTCGAGGCCGTTGGCTGAGAAGTAGGGCGACCGATATGGATAAAATCCTCATTCTTGACTTTGGCTCCCAGTATACCCAGCTTATATGCCGTCGCGTTAGGGAGGCCAGGGTCTATGCCGAAATCTCCCCTTTTGATGTCTCTATAGAGAGAATTCAGGAGTTCGGCCCTAAAGGGATAATCCTCTCGGGGAGTCCTGCCAGCGTGTATCAAAAAGGGGCCCCTCTCTGCCCGCGAGAGCTATTTGATATGGGTCTCCCCATCCTGGGGATATGCTACGGGATGCAGCTCATGGCTTACCTCCTTGGGGGTAAGGTACTCCCTGCCCTGGAGCGGGAGTATGGTCGGGCCGATCTCTCCATTGATGACCCCTCTGACCTCTTTGCCGGGCTTCCCGAAAAGACACCAGTCTGGATGAGCCACGGGGACAGGGTCCTCCAGGCACCCCCTGGCTTTATTCCCCTGGCCCACACCTCCAATTCCCCCTTGGCTGCCATGCGCCATAGGGAAAGGCCCCTCTACGCCGTTCAGTTCCATCCCGAGGTCGCCCACACTCCCCTTGGTAAGAGAATCCTGGAGAACCTTCTATTCCGAATCTGTGGCTGTTCCCCCACCTGGGACATGCGCTCCTTTGTGGAGGCGTCGGTGGAAAGGATTCGCATGGAGGTGGGCGATAGCCAGGCCATCTGCGCCCTGAGCGGGGGGGTGGACTCCTCGGTCACTGCTGCCCTGGTTCACCGGGCTATAGGGGAGCGCCTTACCTCCATTTTTGTAAATAATGGCCTCCTGAGGAAGGGAGAGGCGGAACAGGTCCAGCGGACTTTCGGGGAGCACCTGGGCCTTCGGCTGATCTCCGTGGATGCCGAGAAGCGTTTCCTTGAAAGCCTCAAAGGGATCACCGATCCTGAAGAAAAGCGGCGGACTATAGGGGCGGAGTTTATTGCTGTCTTTGAGGAGGAGGCCAGAAAGCTAGGGGAGGTGGAGTTCCTGGCCCAGGGGACCCTTTATCCTGACGTCATTGAGAGCACCTCGGTCAGGGGGCCTTCGGCTACCATCAAGACCCACCACAACGTGGGGGGCATACCCACAACCATGGAGTTCAGGCTAATAGAGCCGCTGAGGGAGCTATTCAAGGACGAGGTTCGGGAGGTGGGCAGGGAACTCGGCCTTCCCGAGGAGATTGTTAGCAGGCAACCCTTCCCAGGCCCTGGTCTAGCGGTAAGGGTCCTGGGCGAGGTGACGCCCGAGCGGCTCCAGACCCTCCGGGAGGCCGATGCTATCGTAGAGGAAGAGGTGAAGAGGGCTGGATTATACGATAAGGTCTGGCAGTCCTTTGCCGTTCTCCTTCCCGTAAAAACAGTAGGGGTGATGGGAGACGAGAGGACCTATGAGAACGTGATAGCCTTGAGGGCGGTGGAGAGCCAGGACGGGATGACTGCCGACTGGTCCCGCCTGCCTTACGACTTAATGGGCCGAATTTCTAATCGGATCATTAACGAGGTTAAGGGGGTCAATCGGGTGGTCTACGATATCTCGAGCAAGCCGCCCAGCACCATAGAGTGGGAATAGAGCGGCCATCAGCGACCAGCCATCAGCTATCAGCTATCAGGGGGGGTAGGATAAATCCAGCAACACATCGCCGCCGAACTCAAAGAAAAAATGGCACAAATCTCAAATCTGCAATCTGCAATCCGCAATCTGCCTTGAATGCCTTACCACAGGCAATTTTAAGAAAGGCGTTTAAAGGTGAGTTATGATAAATAATTGTGAATCCAAGCAGGGCATAATCATAGGAGTACAACTCCAGAGAGCAAGAGAGCTGCTTCAGTTGGCGCCTGAGGAAGTGGCACAGGATATAAACATTAACCCGAAGGATATAGTTGACTGGGAAAAAGAACAATCAAAACCAACCTTGAAACAACTTGAGGATTTAGCCAAACTTTACGGCAGAGAGATAGATTACTTTCTAAGAGAAACCCCGGCTCCTCCAAAGAACATAGAATTCCGTGGAAAACCTGGACAATCTCTAATGAATTTATCTAAAGAAACAAAAATCGTGTTGGCAAGATTTGACGAACTATGTCGAACTGCTGTTGAGTTTGAAAGTCTTCTGAACAAAAGACGAGAAGTTAAACTTCCTCGCTTCAAAGAGTCTGACCCCCCAAAGACAGTTGCTCAAAGTATTAGGAGAAAATTCGATGTAGGCGATAAACCTCTACCTGATTTGAGAAATCGCTTGGAAGATGAGGGA
>JACRGL010000102.1 GCA_016212365.1 Candidatus Methylomirabilota bacterium
AGGGGGTGAAGCCCCGGTTCGTCGCCTTTTACGGCTGGCCCGTCCCATATGCGAGCGCCCCCATCAAGGCGATCAAGGACCAGGCCAAGCTCCTGGGCATCGAGGTCGGGCCGGACCAGGACATCCCCCTGACGGCCCTGGACACCAAGAGCCAGGTGTTGGCCGCCAAGAATTTCGGGCCGCACATCGTCTGGCACGGCAACACCACCATGTCGGTGGCCACGGCGATCCGGGATGCCCACGCCTTGGGGCTGGGCGCCGACCACATCGTCAACAACTGGGGCTATGACGAGAACCTGGTTAAGCTGGCAGGCCCGGCGGCCGAGGGTGTTATGGGTCCTGCCGTCAACGCCTTCTTCGGGGAGAAGGTCCCCATGATGGACAAGGTGATGGAATATGCCAAAAAGCTTAATCCTGGCGTCCCCTTAGAAAACCGTCTCATCCGCACAGTGCAGTCCTGGGTAGATGTGCTCCTCATGCGGGAAGCACTTGTGCGGGCCGTTAAGGCAAGGAAGCTCAATGGTCCCGGGATAAAGGAGGCCTTTGAGACAATACGGGGTTGGACTCCAGGGCTTGGCCGTCCTCCGATAACCATAACCCCGACTGACCATCGCCCCGGCTCTTTCGTCAGGGTCTACATCATCAGGAAGGGTAAGTTTGCGCTCCTCAAGGAGATAGACCTAAAGAAGAGGTGGCCGGACAAGTGGGAAAAGGAGTGGCTGGGCTGGTAAATGGGAGGCAAGGATTTTGGAGGCGACTCCTAGTATCCTGAAAATCAACAATATCGAAGTGATGTACCACGAGGTCATCCTGGCCCTCAAAGGGGTGTCTATGGAGGTGCCTAGAGGGGGGATCATTGCCCTGCTAGGCGCCAACGGAGCAGGGAAAAGCACCACCTTAAAGGCTATTTCTGGCTTGCTGAAACACGAGGATGGCGAGGTCACTGATGGCAGCATCGAGTTTATGGAGGAGAGGATAGACAGGAAGTCCGCCGAGGAGATAGCCAGGATGGGCGTCATTCAGGTTATAGAGGGGAGGAAGGTCTTTGAACACCTCACCGTGGAGGAGAATCTCAGGGTTGGGGCCCATCTACGGGGGGATGGCGCCGCCATCAGGAATGGACTGGAGATGGTCTATCATTACTTCCCCCGTTTGAGGGATATCCGCAATGTCACGGCAGGATTTGTGAGCGGCGGGGAGCAGCAGATGACCGTCATAGGTCGCGCCCTGATGGCAAGGCCCAAGCTAATGCTCCTGGACGAACCCTCCATGGGTCTGGCACCCATGCTGATCAAGGAGATCTTCGAGATCATAACCAGGCTTAATCAGGAAGAGGAGATCCCTATCCTCCTAGTGGAGCAAAACGTTAAACTCGCCCTGACCGTGGCCCCCTACGCCTATGTTTTGGAGAATGGCCGGGTGGTTATGGATGGTCAGTCAGAAAAGCTCAAGGAGAACCCGGATATCAGGGACTTTTATCTGGGTCTAACCGACTTGGGAACCAGGAAGAGCTTCCGGGCAGTGAAACATTACAAGCGCAGGAAGCGGTGGCTGACATGACCCTTTAACTAAAGAAAGGGGTAAAAAGATGCGAAAGGCTCTTCTTATAATTATGGCTTTATTGCTATTAACAGGTGCAAGCATCGTAGGATGCGCAGCGCCACCGACAAAGCCAGAGGTCGGGCTCCAAACCCCCAAGGTCGAGCTTGCCAGGGTAGAGGTGGCTGGTTACTTCCCTTATGCGCCTCCACCCACTCGTGTCCCACTGGTCCTGGCTTTTATTTTCACAATCAACAACTCCAACGATTTTAAGGTCATGCTTGAGGATATGAAATTTACCGTATCCTTTGAGGCAGCACCGGGGGAGTACTTCGCCTTGATTACCCCCATGGTGTATGAGAACATGTATATCCCGCCCAAGACCACGAACCAGCTCCGGGTCGTTGCCGTCCTAGATTCCGCCGTAGCACCAGGAACCCTTGCCCTTACCTCTGGTCACCGCTTGCTGGCATTGGGATTGAAGCCTCCAGACGTGGTTAAAACTTGGTGGGAGAATATTGGTGACTTCGCCTTTGGGATCAAGGTAACGGAGGGCACCGCCAGCTTCACCAGTGACCAGGGCAGCACCCTGGCGACTTTTGAAGGCCAGTTCCCCAAGAAATAGCAACAGGCGAGGTTCGTCTGGATAGTTAAATGGCTGTGGGCTTAGGGTCATGGGTTGTGTGAGGACTCAGCCCTAAGCCCATAGTCTAATCTCTCCAAGAATTTCTTGTAAATCCCGCCGTCTTCTTATAAAATCCGTCATCAGATAAATCCGGCGGTTTGAACCCGCCTCTGGCGGGCTGGTGAAGCTCCACTCGTTAAAGCCGTGTATATCAATGTCTGCCAGTGGGCAAGGAGAAGCGATATGAAGAAGCGGGAAAGAACCCCTGGCTTCTACGACGAGGCTCTGGAGACCATGCCTCAGGAAGAAAGGGCGAAGTATCAGGACAGGTGGCTTAGGGAATTGGTGGAACACGCCTTCCAGTATTCTCCAGCGGTTAGGGAAGAGTTCGAGGCCGCCCAAGTGAGGCCGGAGGATGTAAGGACGGTAGGGGATTTACAGAGATTGCCGGTTATCAAGAAGGCCGAGCTCGGGGAGATCCAGAGGAGGGACCTCCCCTTCGGGGGACTCCTTGGCCTTCCAATTAGTGAATTGCGGAGGATCTTTGTCTCTCCAGGGCCCATCTACGATCCTGAAGGGAGGGAGGCCAGCTACTGGCGGTGGGAAAAGGCCTTTTATGCCGCCGGGTTCCGAAAAGGGGATATAGTCCAGAACTGTTTCGGCTATCACCTCTCACCTGGTGGGAGGATGTTCGAAGAGGCCCTGGTGAACCTTGGCTGTCCCGTAATCCCTGCCGGGCCTGGCAATACCGAGCTCCAGGTAAAGGTAATGCACGACCTACAGGTCACCGGCTACGTAGGGACCCCCAGCTTCCTGCTGGCTATAGTTAAAAGGGCGGAGGAGCTGGGATATGACTTCCGAAGGGATTTTAGCCTGGAGGTGGCCTTGGTGGCAGCGGAGATGCTACCCGAGTCCTTGAGAAACGAGCTGGAACAGAAATACGGGGTAATAGTGCGGCAGGGATACGGGAGCGCTGATGCCGGGGCCCTGGGATACGAATGTAAAGAAAAATCCGGGATGCACACCCCTGAGGGAGTGATTATCGAAGTTCTTGATCCGGAGACAGGAAAGGTGCTCGGCCCTGGAGAAACAGGGGAGGTCGTGGTCACCATCTTCAACAAAGTCTATCCCTTGATCCGTTTTGGCACGGGTGATCTATCGTTTTATACTGACGAATTGTGCCTTTGCGGGAGGACTTCTCCAAGGCTAATAAGGATCCTGGGTCGGGTGGACGAGGTTACCAAGGTGAGGGGAATGTTCGTTCATCCGAGACAAGTAAATGAGGTAATAAGTAAATTTCCGGCCATATCCCGCTATCAGGTGGTAGTGACGCGAGAGAAGCACCTGGACGAGATGACCTTCCGCCTGGAACTTGGTGAAGGGGCTCCGGATAAAGCCATTATCGAGGAGGAGCTGAATAAGGTCATTCGGGACCTGATCAAGCTTCGGGCCAATATTGAATTTGTTCCCCAGGGCACCATCCCCGAGGGGGAAAAGAGGATTGTTGATAAGAGGAAGTGGGAGTAATGATTATCGATTTTCACATCCACATAGGGAATCGGGATTTCTGGCATCCCTGGGTATTTGAGTGGATGCTTAGATTCCGGGAGAAGTCGGGGATAGAAAGGGTTCTGGACGCTGAAGGGATAATGCATCCCGGGGCCCTGGTTCGGCTTTTAGATGAAGCAGGGGTAAGCTATGGTGTTATTTTGGCGGAGCTCTCCCCGGTTACCACAGGCATGATAAGCAACGAATACGTGGCTGAGTTCTGCACGGGGAATCCCATGCTCATCCCCTTTTCTAACATTAACCCCCACCTTGTGACTGACCCTGCCCGAGAACTAGAGCGTTGTGTAAACTCCTTAGGGTTCAAGGGGCTAAAGCTCTTGCCTTCCTATCAGGGCTTCTACCCCAATGACCCCAGCATCTATCCCCTTTATGCCAAAGCGGAGGAGCTAGAGATCCCCGTCCTCATCCATACCGGTTCCTCCATCTTTAAGGGCTCGCGGCTAAAATACGGAAATCCGTTATTCCTGGACGACGTAGCAGTAGATTTTCCTGAACTTACTATCGTCATGGCTCACAGTGGAAGGGGCGTCTGGTATGAAGAGGCCTTCTTCCTCTCCCAGCTCCATGAAAAGGTCTACATGGAAGTATCTGGACTTCCACCGCAAAACCTGCTTAATTATTTTCCTCGATTAGAAAAAAACGCTGACAAGGTCATCTTCGGTTCCGACTGGCCTGGAGTGCCTGGGATTGCCAATAATATTGCCGCTATTCGGGATCTGCCTTTAAGCGAAGAGGGTAAGGAAAAGATTTTGGGAGGGAATGCCCGCAAGATCCTGGAAAAGACCAAATTAATTTTATAAGGGGGATATAATGGGGAGCTTCGAGGAAATAGCCCGGGCCTTGATCGTGGGGAATCACGTTAGGGTGAGGGAGCTTACAGAGATCGCCTTGAAGGAGGGGACCGATCCCCAGGAGATCATTTATAAAGGCCTGATCCCGGGAATAAATGTAGTGGGGGAAAAATTTCGGAATAATGAGTATTACGTCCCTCAGGTCCTCCTGGCGGCCCGGGCCATGTATGCAGGGATGGACCTGGTGAGGCCCCTGATCGCCAAGCTCGGGGCCAGGTACCTGGGAAGGGTGGTAATAGGCACTGCCCAGGGCGATCTCCACGATATAGGCAAGAACCTGGTGGCCATGATGCTGGAAGGGACAGGCTTCGAGGTGATAAATCTGGGGAGCGACGTCTCCCCCGAGAGATTCACCGAGGAGGCCAGGGATAAGAAGGCACAGATTGTGGGTATCTCTGCCCTCATGACCACCACCATGCCCGGCATGGCCAGGACTGTTGAGGCCCTGAAGGCCGCGGGGATTCGGGATCAGGTCAAGGTGATGATCGGCGGTGCCCCTGTGACGCAGCTCTACGCTGACGAAATCGGGGCTGATGGCTATGCCAGGGACGCTACGGCTGCTGTGGCCAAGGCAAAGGAACTGCTAAGCCTGGTTTAATGCAGGGGTCAGTAATCAGCGGTCAGGGATCAGAAAAATGCGGTAGTAGTATGTAGCGCTGCAGCTCGTCTGCAGCGCTGCGCCGGAGACAAGCTCCGACGCTACAAAGACCCTAGGAATAAAGCATGGCAGAGGGGTTTCTAGAGAGGCTGAAATCGGAGGTGCTGGTCTGCGATGGGGCTATGGGGACCATGCTCCAGGCCCGGGGCCTGACCGGTGGGGCCTGCCCGGAGCTCTGGAATAAGAACCACCCGGAGAGGGTCCAGGAGGTCCACCGGGCTTACTTCGCGGCCGGCTGCAACATGGTGGAGACCAATACCTTTGGTGGGAATCGTCTGAAGCTCAAGGGCTACGGTTTGGAGAAAGACGTGGCCGACCTGAATTATCTGGGGGCCAGGCTGGCCAGGGAGGTCTGTCCGCCAGGATGCTTTGTATGCGGTTCAGTGGGCCCCACAGGGCATTTTTTAGAACCTCTGGGGGACGTTAGCCGCGAGGAGATATATGACGTCTTCAAAGAGCAGATCCTGGCCCTGGCCGAAGGGGGTGCCGATGTGATCTGCATAGAAACCATGATGGATACAGAGGAAGCAGCCATTGCTGTTCGGGTGGCCAAAGAGAACACGGATCTCCCGGTGATCGCTACCATGACCTTTGAGCTCGATAGAAACGGCTACCGCACTATGATGGGGATAGATCCCGTAACCGCCGCGCGCAGGTTGACTGAGGCCGGGGCTGACGTGATAGGCTGTAATTGTGTTAATGGTCCCGAGATTGCCCTCGGGGTATTACAGGAGATGAAGCCCGTCACCGACCGTTATCTCATGGCCCAGCCCAACGCCGGCCTCCCCCAGCTTATAAAAGGGGAGACCGTCTTTGAATTGGGCCCTGAGGTGTATGCCCAGAAATACCCAGTTCTCCTGGAGGTCCGGCCCCATATTGTGGGGGGCTGCTGTGGCACAACCCCGGAGCACTTGGCCTTTGTTGTAAAGTTGGTTAAAGGAATCAATAGCTGATAGCTTATAGCTAATGGCTAATAGCCGTAAAAAGGAGGATATCCATGGCTATCAGGACAGCCGCTGATTATCTGGAGGATGTGAAGAAGCTAAAACCTAAGGTTTTTCTGAACGGGAAAAGGGTGGATGACCTCCTCTCCCATCCCGTCACTAAATCCGTGGTAGAGACTACCGCCAGGGTCTACGAGCTCACCACCGATCAAGATTTTAAAAAGCTCCTTACCGCCAGGTCCCACCTCACTAGTGAGTTGATCAGCCGCAATAACCACGCCTGCCGGAGCATTGAGGATCTGGAGAACCGGATGGAGATGACTCTCCGGATTGCCCAGGAGATAGGGACCTGTAATTACCGTTGTGTGGCCTGTGACGCTATAAGCTCCCTTTCCTGCACCACATATGAGATGGACCGGGAGCTGGGGACTTCCTATCATGGGCGCTTTAACGAGTATTTGAAGTGGGCCCAGGGCGAGGACCTGGCCTTGAGTGCAGCCATGACCGACCCCAAAGGAGACCGGGCAAAGAGGCCCCATGAGCAGGAAGACCCGGATATGTATCTCCGGGTAGTGGAGAAGCGGTCGGATGGAATCGTGGTGCGGGGGGCTAAGCTCAACCAGAGCGGGGCCATCGCCGTGAACGAGACCATTGTGCTCCCTGGGAGGGCCATGAGCGAGAAGGACAGGGACTATGCCGTGTCCTTCGCCGTCCCTAACGGCTCGCCCGGGATGACCTATATCGCCCAGTATACCCCCTTCACCGCAGAGAGGATCCTGGCCGAGGACACCCTTGAGCTGGGCAATCCCAAATACGGGGTGCGAGAGACCTCCCTTGTTGTCTTTGATAACGTCTTCATCCCCTGGGAGCGGGTCTTCATGTGTGGCGAGGCAGAATATGCAGGCCGAGCTGTGGCGAGATTTGCCAAGATGCACCGGATGACCTGCGGGGGCGGCTGCAAGGCAGGCTTTGCGGATTTGATCATCGGGGGTGCCCAGACGGCGGCGGAATATCTAGGGATTGAGAAAGTCCCCCACATCCAGGAGAAGATTGTCGATATGGTCAGGATCCGGGAGACCGTCTATGCCTGTGCTATTGCCGCTGCCATTAAGGGAAAGGAGGAGGTTCCCGGCTCCGGTTTTTACTTCCCCGACGACATGTTCGGGAACATCGCCAAACTCAACGTAGCCCTCGGATTCTGGGAGATCATGGAGCTGGCCGGTGACATTGCGGGTGGAATTTTGGTGACCATGCCCTCAGAGAAAGAACTTAAGAACCCGGAGACCAGCGAGTATGTTAAAAAGTTCCTGAAGGCTAAAGTGCCCGCCGAGAAGAGGATGAGGATCACCAAGTTCCTCCAGAACTGGACGGCGGGCCTGCATGGGGTGGGGACCTGGCACGGGGCAGGCTCTACCGTCACCCAGAGGATCGCCGTGGGCCGCCTGGTGGACCTGGAAGCCAAGAAGAGGATGGCCCAGAGGCTGGCAGGTCTTTTGGAGAAGTGAAATAAAAATACAGCCGTTAGCCTTTAAGTTCACGGTTCAAAGTTCATGGTTCACAGATAAAACATATTAATGACCGTGAACCGTCAACCGTGAACAGTGAACCTGAAAGCTATGAGCTAATAGTTGTATTATTTTTGTGAGGTAGGTTAGATGGGGAGAAGGGATACCTTCCAAAAGGACTATTACCGAATCCTGAGCATAAAAGAGGAGGCCAGCGACGAGGAGATCAAGAAGGCCTACCGGAGGCTTGCCCTCCAGTGCCATCCCGACAGAAACCCAGGTGACAAGGAAGCCGAGGAGAGATTTAAGGAGATCAGCGAGGCCTACGGGGTGCTCATTGACAAGGAGAAGAGGCGGCAGTATGATCGCTTCCGCCATATCGGATTTGAAGGGGCGGAGCCGGGCTTCCGATATAGCCAGGAGGATATATTCCGGGACCTGTTTAACAATCCTTATGCAAGGGATATCTTCGAGGAATTGAGTCGAGAGTTCCACCGCTTCGGATTCCAGTTCGACCAAGCCTTCTTTAACCGGGTCTTCTTCGGAGGCCGAGGCTTTATCTTTGGGGGGGTGTTCATAGCAGGACCTTTTGGAGGAAGGAAATTCTGGTTCTCCAGAACGCCTGCCGATGCGTTTAAAAAGCCTTCTCAAGAAAGACGGCCCTTCAAGCAGGAAGAGAAGGTTGGCCTGATGAAGCCAGGACTCACCGGAGGCCTCCTCCAGTGGGTAGGGAATAAGGTCTGGAATTACCTGCTCAAGAAAATCTCTGGAAAGGTTAAAGGGGCCGACCTCCATTACGACCTTTCCATAACTCGAGAAGAGGCGTCTTCAGGGGCAAGGAAGGCCTTCTCTTTCGAGAGGGAAGGGAAGACCGAGACGGTCCTCGTCAAAATACCGGCCGGTGTAAGGGCAGGGACTAAATTGAGGCTACAGGGCAAAGGCCTGGCTGGAAAGGATGGGGGTCCTGACGGAGACCTTTATCTGACTATCCGGGTGCAGGATTGAGGCCACTACCCTAAATTCGAAATCCTGAACGAATCTAAAGAGTTAGTAATCAGTAGTCAGTCGTCAGTGGTCAGGGCTCAGTAACTGACTTCTGTTCTCTGATTACCTGATAACCGATTTTTTTAAGAAAGGAGTAGCCGTGGGTGATATCTATCTAAGAATGACTGCGGCAAACATAAGGGA
>JACRGL010000104.1 GCA_016212365.1 Candidatus Methylomirabilota bacterium
TCACGGAAAAGAGCCATCAACCATCAACCATCAACCATCAGCCACCAGCCATCAACCATCAACCATCAACCATCAACCATCAGCCATCAACCGTCAACCGTTAGTGTATTACAAACACATAGGCCTTTATGTGTATCGCAGGGAGTTTCTGCTCAAACTCACTGGCCTTCCCCAAACCCCCTTGGAAAGAGCAGAACGCTTGGAGCAGCTTCGGGCCCTGGAGCATGGATTCCGTATCAAGGTGGTAGAAACCGAATATGATAGCATAGGGGTGGATACGCCGGAGGACCTGGAAAAAATCCGGAAAATAATACGTCCAATGTCCTATGTCCAGAGTCAACCTGAGGACATCGGACCACGGACATCGGACTAAGGAGCTAATAATGTCCACCAAGTTCATCTTTGTAACCGGCGGGGTCCTTTCTTCCCTGGGAAAGGGCCTGGCTGCGGCTTCTATAGGCTGCCTCCTGGAAGGCAGGGGCCTTAAAGTAACCCTCCTCAAGTTCGATCCCTATCTCAATGTGGATCCAGGCACCATGAGTCCCTTCCAGCATGGGGAAGTCTACGTCACCGACGACGGCTCCGAGACCGACCTGGACCTGGGCCACTACGAACGTTTTACCGAGGCAGTCCTTACAAATGCCAACAACGTTACTACCGGTCAGGTCTATTACTCTGTGATTACCAAGGAGAGGCGGGGCGACTATCTGGGCGGCACCGTTCAGGTCATTCCCCACATTACTGATGAGATCAAGCGAGCCATTCACCGGCTGGCCAGGGACGTGGATGTGGTCATCGTAGAGGTAGGGGGCACTGTTGGTGACATAGAGGGCTTACCATTCCTGGAGGCCATTCGCCAGTTCCGGGGAGACGTGGGAAGAGAGAACGTAATCTACGTTCACCTCACCCTGGTTCCCTACATTGCCACTGCCGGGGAGCTCAAGTCCAAGCCCACCCAGCACAGCGTGAAGGAGCTCTTACAGATCGGGATCCAGCCCGATGTCCTCCTTTGCCGCACCGACCGCTTCCTCCCCAGGGAGCTAAAGGCCAAGATCGCGCTGTTCTGCAACGTTTCTGAAAAGGCGGTTATAACAGCCAAGGACGTGGATTCTATATACGAGGTGCCCCTGGTGCTCCACAAGGAGGGCCTGGATGAGATCGTCGTCCACCTCCTGAATCTACCCGCTCACCGTTACAACCTCTCTGAGTGGGAGAAGATTGTAGAGAAGATAAAGAACCCCTCCTGCTCTACCACCATAGCGGTGGTGGGGAAATACCTGGAGCTCAGGGATGCCTATAAGAGCCTCATCGAGGCTATTACCCACGGCGGAATCGCCAATGATTGCCGGGTGCAGGTCAAACCCGCTGATGCTGAAAGGGTGGAGCGGGAGGGCCCTGAGCGGTTACTCCAGGATGTGGCCGGGGTCCTGGTTCCTGGAGGATTCGGGTCCAGGGGGATAGAGGGAAAGATCGCCGCTATCCAATACGCCCGGGAGAAAAAGATTCCCTTTTTCGGCATCTGTTTAGGGATGCAGTGCGCAGTAATAGAATTCGCTAGAAATATTTGCGGCCTGGAGGGGGCCAATAGCCGGGAGTTTGACTCCGAAACCCCCCATCCCGTGATTGACCTTATGCCCGAACAGAGAGGGATCACCGAGATGGGCGGGACCATGCGCCTGGGCTCCTACCCTAGCCATTTGGTGGAATCTACCAGGGCCCATAAGGCCTACGGCACTACAGAGATTACTGAGCGCCACCGGCACCGCTACGAGGTGAACAACGAGTATCGCGAGATTTTAGAGGTCAAGGGCATGGTGCTCTCCGGCACCTCCCCTGATGGAAATCTAGTGGAGATGATCGAGCTTCTCGACCATCCCTGGTTTGTGGCCTGCCAGTTCCACCCTGAGTTTAAGTCCAGGCCCAAAAATCCCCATCCCCTATTTCGGGAGTTCATTCGGGCAACACTGGAGCATCAGGAAAGGGTTTGAGGGATTTGAAGAATAAAAGGTAAATGGGTAACTCTAAACCAGCTTTGACTAGAGAAGTTCATATCGGTGATGTTCACATTGGAGGCGGTCACCCCTTAGCCCTCATTGCTGGCCCATGCGTTATTGAGGGTGAGGAGGCCCTGCTGCGGACTGCTTCGCGTCTCCAGGAGATTTGTGTCAGGGCCGATTTACCTCTCATCTTCAAATCCTCTTTCGATAAAGCGAACCGCACCTCCCTACACTCCTTTCGGGGACCCGGCCTGGAGGAGGGCCTCAGGATCCTATCTCGGGTTAAAGAGGAGCTAGGCCTTCCCATCCTCTCCGATATCCACGAGGCTTCCCAGGTGGATATGGCCGCTGAAGTCCTCGACGTCCTCCAGATCCCCGCCTTCCTCTGTCGTCAGACCGACCTTCTATTGGCGGCGGGGAAGACGGGGAAGACGGTAAACGTCAAGAAGGGTCAGTTCCTCTCTCCTTGGGAGGCCCAGCACCTTCTAGAGAAGATCGTTTCCACTGGGAACAACCGGGTCCTCCTAACGGAGCGGGGCACCAGCTTCGGTTATAACAACCTGGTGGTGGACATGCGGGCGCTTCCTATCATGCGGGGCTTCGGCTACCCGGTAATTTTTGACGCCACCCATAGCCTCCAGCTCCCCGGGGGTGCTGGCTCCTCCTCGAGTGGTCTCCGCCAGTTTGTCCCCCATCTCGCCCGGGCGGCGGTGGCAACCGGCTGCGATGGGCTCTATCTGGAGGTTCACGAGGACCCGGATTCTGCCCCCTGCGATGGCCCCAATATGCTGCGGATGGAAGACCTCCCTACCCTCCTGGAACAGGTCAAGAGGATTGATGCCATATGCTATTAGAACATGCTAAGAAGGTGCTCCGGATCGAGTCCGATGCCATCGCCGAGCTTATTGGCCGCCTCGATGAGCGCTTTGTCCAGGCAGTAGAGATACTGCATGGCTGCCGGGGCCGGGTAGTCCTCACAGGGATGGGGAAGTCGGGCTTTATCGCCCAGAAGATTGCTGCCACCTTCGCTAGCACCGGGACCCCAGCCCTCTACCTCCACCCCGCCGAAGGGGTCCACGGCGACCTGGGAATGGTGGTGCGGGGGGACGTGGTCTTGGCCATTTCTAATAGCGGAGAAACCGATGAGATCATTGAGCTCTTGCCCTTCTTCAAGCGCTTAGGGGTAAAGCTGATCTCCTTGGTGGGAAACTTGAACTCCACGTTGGCCAAGCAGAGTGATGTCTGCCTCGACGTGAGCGTCAAGGAAGAGGCCTGTCCCATGGGGCTGGCCCCTACTGCCAGCACTACTGCTGCATTGGCCATGGGGGATGCCCTGGCCATAGCCCTCTTGGAGAAGCGGGGTTTTGAAAAGGACGATTTTGCTATCTTTCATCCCGGTGGGGTCTTGGGGCGTCGTTTGCTACTCAGCGTCGGCGATCTCATGCACACGGGAGCCGAAGTTCCCCGGATTCCCCAGGATGCCTTAATGAAAGACGCCATTCTTGAAATCAGTGGCAAGCGCCTGGGAGTTACCTCGGTAGTGGACAGCGAGGGACGGCTTTCGGGGATCATCACCGACGGGGACCTCCGCCGTGCCTTAGAGAAGTACGAGGACCTCCTGAATCGCCGGGTTCACGAATGTATGACCAAGAACCCTAAGATCATCGACAAGGATGAACTGGCCGCTACCGCAGTGCAGGTGATGGAGCGCTACTCCATTACTTCGCTTCTCATCATTGACGGGGAGCGGCGGCCGGTGGGGATCATCCATCTCCATGACCTGTTAAAGGCAGGGGTCGTTTAGTTCACGGTTCACAAGAGAGACAGAGACAGAGATAGAGATAGACCCAACTGACGAAACAGACGAACTGACGAAACAGACGAACTGACGAAACAGACGAACAAAGGGAGGCCAGATTTCTGAACTCAATCGTGACTGTCATCGGTCAACCGTCATCCGTCAACAAGAAGGAATCCTCGGTGGAGATTAGCCCTGGAGTCTTCGAAAAGGCTAAAAAAATACGGATGCTTATCCTCGATGTGGATGGGGTCCTTACTGACGGCTGCCTCCTGTATGGGAGCGGGGGGACGGAGCTGAAGGCCTTTCATGTTCAGGACGGCTTCGGGCTCCGGGCTGCCCAGAGGATGGGCCTTATTCCTGCCATTATCACCGGTCGGGATTCGGATGTGGTGAGCCGGCGGGCCCAGGAATTGGGTATTGTTGAGGTCCACCAGGGGGCTATTGACAAGGTGCGGGTCTATTGTGACCTCCTGGCCCGGCATGGCCTTCAGGACGAGATGGTGGCCTTCATGGGGGATGATCTAGTGGACCTGCCTATCCTGGGTAGGGTAGGTCTTTCCCTGGCTCCGGCCAGCGCTCACCCGGAAGTCAAGGCGAGGGTTGACTACGTCTCTCAGAAAGGCGGGGGACAGGGGGCTGTTCGCGAGGTGGTAGAGCTTATCCTTAAGGCCCAGGGCCGCTGGGAGGCCATCATTGAGAGATACCTGGCGGTAGAAAAGCTCAAACCCTAAAAATGTAGGGGCCGACCTCCGTGTCGGCCCAGGGCGGGGACAGAGCCCCGCCCCTACAAAGGAGGTAAATACCGATGCCTTCTAGCCGCTACCTTTTCACCTCTGAGTCTGTAACCGAAGGGCACCCTGACAAGATCGCCGACCAGATCTCCGATGCCGTGCTGGATGCTATTTTCACCCAGGACCCCTACGGGAGGGTGGCCTGCGAGACCATGGTAACCACAGGTTTAGCATTCGTAGCTGGTGAGATCACCACGAGATGCTACGTGGATATCCCCAGAATAGTTCGGGAGACCATCCGGGACATCGGCTATACAAAGGCCAGCTATGGCTTTGACTACGAGACCTGTGCCGTAATTACCGCCATCCAGGAGCAATCCCCGGATATCGCCCTGGGGGTGGATGTGCACGGGGCAGGGGATCAAGGCCTCATGTTCGGCTATGCTACTAAGGAGACCCCTGAGCTCATGCCCATGCCTATCATGCTTGCCCACAAGGTCTGCCGCCGCCTGGCTGAGGTGCGGAAGAAAGGGATATTAGAATACCTTCGCCCTGACGGCAAATCCCAGGTTACCATTGAATACCTGGACGGCAGGCCTAATCGGGTAGATTCAGTAGTCATTGCTGCCCAGCACAGCCCTGAGGTTTCTATGAGGCAGATCCGGGAGGACATCGTCGAGAAAGTGATCCTCCCTATCATTCCCCCTGAGCTGTATGACCCCGAGCGGATCATCTACCACATCAACCCTACAGGTCGCTTTGTGGTCGGGGGGCCTCACGGCGATACCGGGCTCACCGGGCGGAAAGTCGTCGTGGATACCTACGGAGGGGTGGGGAGCCATGGCGGAGGCTGCTACTCAGGGAAGGACCCTACAAAGGTGGACCGCTCCGGATCCTATGCTGCTCGCCACATCGCTAAGAACATCGTGGCTGCCGACCTGGCCTCTAAGTGCGAAGTCCAGGTAGCCTATGCCATTGGTGTCGCTGAGCCTGTCTCGGTGATGGTTGATACCTTCGGCACCGGGGTCATCCCTGATGATGAGCTCCGGAAATTAATCCATAAGCACTTTGACCTGACCCCCGCGGGAATAATCAAGGCCCTGGACCTCAGACGGCCCATTTACAAGCTTACTGCAGTGTATGGCCACTTTGGAAGGACGGAGCCCGAGTTTACCTGGGAGCGGACGGATAAGGCCGACTTACTCAGGGAAGAGGCGGGAGAACTTGGAGCATAGGTTGGTTGACAGTTGAGAGTTCACGGTTCACGGACTTGAATGGAGAGAAAACCCATATTTCCGTGAACTGTGAACAGTGAACCCTGAACGGTTTTTAAAAGGGAGAGAAGGTGGATTACGACATAAAAGACCTGAGTTTGGCCGATAGAGGGCTTCTCCGTATCGAGTGGGCGGAGGGGGCGATGCCGGTCCTCTCTATAATCAGGAAACGCTTTGCCAAAGGTCGCCCCTTAAAAGCAGTCCGCGTCGCTGCCTGCCTCCACGTTACTTCGGAAACAGCCAACCTCGTGCGCACACTGAAGGCAGGGGGGGCAGAGGTATCCCTGTGTGCCTCAAACCCTTTGAGCACCCAGGACGACGTGGCAGCCTCCCTGGTGAAGCACTATGAGGTCCCCGTCTTCGCCATCAAAGGGGAGGACAAGGAGACTTACTACCGGCACATCCATAGCGTCCTCGAGTCCAAACCCCATATCACCATGGACGACGGGGCCGACTTGATCCAGGTCCTCCACTCGGAGAGGACCGATCTCCTCTCCGGGGTAATCGCAGGCACCGAGGAGACCACTACCGGGGTGATCCGCCTGAAGAGCATGGAGCGGGAGGGGGTCCTCCGGTATCCCATCATTGCTGTGAATGACGCGGCCACCAAGCACTTCTTCGATAACCGCTACGGCACCGGCCAGAGCACCATCGATGGGATCCTCCGGGCCACTAACTTCCTCCTGGCGGGAAAGCGCTTCGTGGTGGCAGGCTACGGCTGGTGCGGCCGGGGGATTGCCATGCGGGCCAGGGGGATGGGGGCTAACGTTATAGTGGTGGAGACGGACCCCTTACGGGCACTTGAGGCCATCATGGACGGCTATACAGTGATGCCCATGGCCGAGGCAGCGGCCGCAGGCGAGGTCTTCGTCACCGCTACCGGCAACATCCGCATCATCCGCAAGGAGCACTTCAAGGCCATGCGCGACGGAGCGGTGGTGGCTAATGCCGGACACTTCAATGTGGAGATAGACATCCCGGCCCTAGAGTCCCTCTCCCGCTCGAAGCGCCCCCTCCGGGACTTTATGGAAGAGTATACTTTGAAGGATGGGAAGAGGATCTACCTTTTGGCAGAGGGACGTCTGGTCAACCTGGTGGCGGCCGAGGGTCATCCGGCGGCCGTGATGGACATGAGCTTCTCGAACCAGGCCCTCTCCGTGGAGTATGCGGTGAGGCACCGGGACAAGCTGGAGCGGAGGGTGTATCAGGTGCCAGAGGAAATTGACCGGTCGATCGCCCGCTTGAAGCTCCAGTCCATGGGGGTAAGGGTCGATGAGCTTACTAAAGAGCAGAAGGAGTATTTGGCCTCCTGGGAGGCTGGGACGTGAATGGCTACCGATTCACCAGGTGGCTGCAAGAACATAGCTGCAAGGGGTATTGTGGTCCCATTATTAGGAATGGAGAGGTGTAAGGGGCTGCTGGAGCAGATTCTCGTCCTGCTGGAAGAGGCCTTGGGAGAAGATCTGCTGGCTGTGGCCTGTTTTGGCTCCATTGCTAGGGGCCGAGGTGGTCCCACAAGCGATATAGACCTCTTCATAGTTCATCGCCAGGGGGAGCAGGACCCCGTGGCCATTTTTGTTCCCATCCTCATGCGCCTTAGGAGGCTGCCCGAATATGCAGACCTACAAAAGGAGGGATTCCTTCCTGATCCTTACCCTATCTTCTGCACCCAGGAGCATTTGAAGAGGCATCCATGGATTCTGCTAGACATCGTCGATCATGGCGTGATACTTTTGGACCGGGGTGGCGTCCTTAAAGCGGAATTGGAGCAGGTCCGGCAGCGGCTATTGGTCCTTGGAAGCAAGAAGGTAGTGCTACCTGATGGGACCTGGTACTGGGATCTCAAGCCGGACTGGCGGCCTGGTGAGGTGTTTGAGCTGTGACTAACCAGGAGCGAGCTGAAAAGCTCATGGTCGAGGCCTCCCAGATTCAGAAGGAGCTTCAGGACGCTATAAAGGGTAGTACCTGGAATTTGGCAGTTCGCCGGGCGCAAGAGGTCATAGAACTTGTGCTCAAGGCTATTCTTACAGAAATGGGGGTAGACTTCCCCAAGATCCACGATGTTGCCCCGCTTTTCAGGAAGGTCGCTATCGAGCGGGGCCTATTGGTAGACGCAAGCCATCTGGATTGGCTTGAAGAGGTTTCTGCACGATTGGCAATGAAGCGGGCCCCCGCGTTCTATTTCGAGGCCGAGGTGAGCGAGAACGAAGCCCAGGAAGCGGCAATGGCTGCAGACAGGGTCCTGGCCTTCGGAAGTAACTTTCTGAAAAGACTCAGGGGAACTTAGGGGAAAAGCTATTACAAACGCATTTAATTCTGATGCATTCCTGTCCCTTCACCCCTCCCTCTCCCCTGAGGGGAGAGGATTGAGGTGGGGGGGTCCGCCTGAGGCGGACGAGTAGAATGTAACAAATATTAGTGCGTTTGTATTATCATTCTTTAGAAGACAATGGAAAAATTCCCGGATGAAGAACTCGGAGAGCTCATAAAGCGTCTAAAGGAATCCTGGGGAGAGGAACTCCTCAGCGTAATCCTGTTTGGATCGTGGACGAGGGGAGAGGCTAAGCCAGGCTCTGATATGGATCTTCTCATCGTCAGGGAGCATCTTCCCCAGAGCCGTCTTGAACGATTTCGTCTATGGCATTCCGTGGCGCAGGAGATTTCGAAAACCTTTGCACGGATGCTCTCGGTTGTCCTCCTGACAGAGGAGGAGGCGAGAGCGGCCAGGCCTTTCTACCTCGATATGACTGAAGAAGCGGTGATCCTTTATGATAAAGAGGGTTTCTTTTTGTCAGTCCTCGATAATCTAAGAAAGACCCTGACGAAATTAGGCGCGAAGCGTGTGAGGGATGCCAAAGGCCACCCCTACTGGATACTAAAGGAGACATGCGCATTTGGTGAGGCCATCGAACTATGAATTCCCGGAGACTGGCTGAGGACTACCTGCGCAAAGCGAAAGTGAGAGTTGAATCTCTGGGTGTTTACTTTAAACACCAGTCGTATGATGATGTCATAAGGGAATCCCAAGCGATCGTTGAACTGGTCCTTAAGGGCCTTTTGAGATTGCTTGGTGTTGATCCCCCGAAAATGCACGACATTGGAGAGGTCTTAGAAGGATTTAAAGATAGATTGCCTCGCTACTTGGCTGAAGAGCTACCCAAAATTGTAGAGATGTCTGCTTTCCTCGCCGAAGAGAGGAGCCACGCCTTCTACGGCGATGAATCGGGTTTGATCCCCCCTTCCGAACTCTATTCAAGGGAGGACGCGGAAACTGTCATGTCCTGGACGCAAGGCCTCGTGGAGCTTTATGAAAGGGCATTGAGAGAAGGGTGATCCATAAATTACGACCAAACTATGCGGTCATGGATGGTTATACAGGATTGGGTTGAATCAGCGATGCTTGCAGAGGAGTTTGGA
>JACRGL010000105.1 GCA_016212365.1 Candidatus Methylomirabilota bacterium
CCTTCGGTCATGGCCTCGATCATCACGTTGATCTCGGCGGAGTGGTCCAAGTGTTTGTGGCTGAGAAGAATGGCGTGGAGCTTGGTAGGGTCGAGCTTCAGGTTTTTATGGAGGCACTGGATGAGAGAGCCGGGACCCGGGTCAATGAGGATGTTCGTCCCATCAAGCAAGAGCCACAGGCCCCCCGAGGCCCGGATCTGCTTGAAGACCACGATCCGTGCGCCGCCAGTGCCCAGGAAGATTACCTCATCCATAAATAAACCCGAATAATGCACCAATTATCTAGTTGTCTGAATTATAAGGCTAAACCCCTCACCTCAGTCCTCTCCCCTAGGGGGAGAGGGAAAGGGTGAGGGGGTAATGCTCTATTCCCGTAGATTCTCTGAGTCTTCGGTAAACCTCCTCGGCGATATGGGGAAGACTCGATGTGTCGGCCTCGTTGTATTTAAGCAGGAGCTCTAAGGCCTCTGATGAACCAGATTTATATGCATACCATAGCTTTACGGCGTCATAGCCATCCAGCCCCTGGATTTCCCAATCCCGCAGGACACCTAATTGCCTCTCCACGCCCTTCAGACCCCCTTTGAGGCCTACCCTCCTCCCTGTAAAGCAGAGGTCGAAATGGGGGAGATGGAGATCAAGGTTGGGGAACTTGTGCAAAAGGAAGGGTAAGTCAAAAGCGCTCCCATAGAAGGTGACCAGCATCCTGTATCGGGAGATCTCATCTGCCAGGGCCTCCTCGCTAAGATCTATGCCCCTTACTAATGCCCGCATCCTTTCGCCGTCATAGAGGCCCACTATGGTTATCTCACTGGACTCCGGGGAGAGGCCAGCGGTCTCGATGTCTAAGAAGACAACCTCTTTTTTAAAGGACTCGTATAGCCTCCAATGCTCCCGGCGTTCGAGCCTTCCCAGAAAATAGCGGGAGTTCCTCTTCTCCAGCTCTTCGCCAGCCCAAAGGAGTTCGTAATCGTAAAAGCCCTTCCGATCAAGGGAGATCCCGGGGATATCTCGGGCTCCCAAAAAATCCGGCCAGGTCAGAAGGCCGGACCTCCATAGCCTCCTCTCGGTCTTCTCACCGACTCCTTCCAGGATTGTAAAAGTCGAGGTAAGCATGGATATGGGATAACAAAATCAAAAAATAATACCATTTTTCTCCCCGATTTGCTAGAATTTTAAAAGGTATATTTACTTTATCGCAATCCTCTGTGTAACCCGGAAACATTCGAGGATGAAGAAAAGAAGGCTATTGATCGTCCTGGGGGCGGCCCTCGCGGCCCTCTTGATCCTGGCCCACTTGGCCTTCCGGATCGGCATTGCCCAACTCAAGATCCGTGAAGCCCTGGAGGTGGAGCTAAGCCGGGAGTTCGAGCGGGATGTGAGGGTCTCGGACATCCGCCTTGGGCCCTTCCTCAACGTGATAGAGATTCGTGGGGTAAAGGTGGCCGCCGGGAAGGACCTTTCCACTGGACCCCTTTTCGAGGTAAGTAAACTCCGACTCCACCTCGACCTATCCCAGCTTCTACGCCGCATCCTGCTGATCCGACGGATCACGTTGGTGAATCCCCGCCTCTGGGCCGAGTTCGATGCCCAAGGAGAATCGCCGGTCCTGGACTTTTTCGCCATCCTGACCTCTCCTCCAAAAAGGCCAAGGCCCGTCCAGTTGGAAATTGCCCAGGTCAAGGTTTCGAGCGGTAACCTCTATTACCGGGACGCCCGACTCCCCCTGGACGGGGAAGCCCAAAAGGTAGAGGCATCCCTGGACTTCCATCCCCTTCGCGGCCTCAAGGGTGGATCTTTAGAAGTGGGAGAGGCAAAGTTCCAGTACCGTAACACTCCCAGGAATCTCAAGAACCTTAAGACATCCTGGAGGCGAGAAGTGGGGGATATAATCCTATCCTCCCTTGAGGCGCGTCTCGATGGATTCAGTATCTCCCTTAAAGGGAAGGTAGCCTCCTTCTATCAAAGCCCGACCCTGGATCTCCAGGCCCTCTCCTCTCTGGACCTGGCCACCATATCCCCATGGATACCAAGTCAAGGCACTCTTCGAGTGGAGGCTATGATAAAGGGGCCCATAGAAAGGCCTGAGGTGCGTGGCTCTACTCGGATGGGTCAGGGATCCGTGGGAAGGCTGGAGGTCCGGAGGTTGGCCGGGGATTTTCGCTGGTCCCAGGGACAACTGGAAATTTCTGAATTTTCGGCTCAAACCCTTGCGGGTAACGTCCAAGGAAAGGCCCTTCTGGACCTGGGAAAGGAAATCCCCAAATACCAGGCCTCCATCGTTGCCTCGGACCTTGATCTCCCCCGGACCCTGGCCCTTTCGGAGAAGGCCAAGGACCTTCCCCTCAAGGGCAAACTCGATGCCCGCCTCGATCTACGGGGGGCGGGATGGAACTGGCAAGCTCTGGAAGGGAGAGGTTGGGCGAGAGGTCATGGCCTTACCCTCCCGGGCAGCCCGAGCAAAGGTAGACTGGAAGCCCTTTTCCGGCTATCCTCGGGAACGGTCACCGTTGAGAAGCTCAGCCTAATAGCTCCACCCACGGAGGTGGTGGCCAGGGGCAAGGTAGCGGGGGAGGACTTGAACCTCTCCTTAGAGGCCCGAGCCGTGGATTTACAAACCCTGGCCGTTTTCCATGGCCTGGCAAACCTTCAGGGCCAGTTAAAGTTTAAGGCAAACCTGACCGGGAAAATCCGGGACCCAAGGTTCAGTGGTGACCTGGAGGTGCGGGATTTACGATTTAAAGGGATGGGGCTTGACCTCTTGAGGGGGCCGGTGAGATTAGAAGACCGACGTCTAGCCCTTTCCCGATTGGTCCTGTGGCAAGGGAACACGGCGGCTTGGCTGGCAGGCTCCATCCAGCTACCAGCTAAAGATGTCAAGGGGGCCAGCCTATGGCGGGATTCCACCCTAGGGCTCAGCCTCAAGGTGGCTGCCGGGAGGGCCAAGGATGTCGTTTCTTTCCTGGGATGGAACCTTCCCATTGAGGGTGCCCTTGGCCTCGAGGCCAATCTGGGCGGAACCCTTTCCAGGCCCCGGGGCCAGGGACGCCTCTCCCTGGCCCGGACTACCCTTTGGGGGGAGCCCTGGTCTAGCGGAGAGGCCTCCTTATCCCTTGAGGGGGAACGCCTCCTGGTGGAGAGGCTCGTCCTCCGCCGGGGAAATGAGCGGATAGAGGGAAGGGCTAAGATGGCTTTCTCCGGAGACTACTCCCTCGAACTCTCCACTAGCCCCTTGGACCTCGCCCGGATCAAGGCCCTGGGGGGTAGCCGGTGGAGCGGCCAGGGCCGCCTCTCCGTTACCGGCCAGGGCAACATCCATCGCCCTCAGCTTCAAGGACAAGTGGCCTTCATGGGCCTCAGCTACCGGGGTCTCCCATTAGGAAATGGGGATGGGGCCTTTTCCCTTAAAAACGAAGAGCTTCGGATAGAGGCTTCCCTGCCCGAAGGGGGTTATCGCCTCCAAGGAAGCCTTAAAACCCAATCCCCTCAACCTTACCGCCTGGAGGCCGTTGCCCAAAACGCGGATCTAACCCCTCTGCTATCTGCCATAGACCACCCCTTCTTTGAGGGAGCCAGGGGAAAGGCCCAGGGGAACATAGAATTTTCTGGAGCCCTTCAAGGCTCGGAAGGCCCCCGGGGGAAGGGCCGCTTTTCCTCGGTAGAGCTTACCCTTTGGGGAGAGACCTTGCGAAATGATGGAACGTTTGCTTTTTCCTTGGAGGACGGCCATTTCCGCTTCGATTCCTTCCGGCTTAAAGGGGAAGAGAGAAAGGCAAGGGTCCAGGGGAGCCTTTACCCTGGCAAGGAATGGGACTTCTCTCTGGACGGCGAGCTGGGTCTTTCCCTCCTTCAAGGCTTCTTTCCCATCATTCAAGGGGGCATGGGGAGGGCCCAGGTCTCCCTCACGGTGAAGGGACCATGGAAGCAGCCCGAGCTAAAAGGGCTCATCCGGGTCAGGGACGGGAGCCTCCAGTTTCGGGGCCTAGCCGTCCCCCTTGAGGCATTAAGCGGAAGCCTCACCTTTGAAAAAGATGGGGCAAACCTTACCTTTATGGAGGCCCGTTTAGGGGGTGGGCGGTTCACCGCCTGGGGAAAGTCAAAGAAAACGGGGAAGGGGACCCGCTATGACCTGGATTTCAAATTAGAAGGGGCTGAGGCGGCAGAGGTAATAAAGGGAAAGGGGGTAAAGGAGGGGACCGTTTCTGGAAGGCTCAACACAAGTGGTAAGCTGATGGCCCTTGGGGAGGAAGAGGCAGAGCTGTGGAATTCCCTGGAAGGGGAGGTCTCGGTGGAGATGCTGGAAGGGAGGATCAAGAGATACACCCTATTAGCCAAGATCTTCTCCCTCTTGAACGTCGCCCAGGTGCTGGAGCTAAAGCTCCCCGACCTCTTTTCCGAAGGGATGAGTTATAAGAGCTGGAAGGGGGATTTCCGCATCCAGGGAGGTGTCGCCGAGACTGAAAATTTCTTCCTGGACAGTGACTCCATGAAGATCAACACGGTGGGCAAGATCGACCTGGCCCGGGGCCACCTTGATCTCATGGTGGGGGTGCAGCCGCTCCAAACAATCGATAAGGTCATCAGCTCTATTCCCATCCTGGGCTACATCCTCACGGGAAAGGAAAAGAGCTTGATCTCCGCTTACTTCGAGGTAAAAGGGGATTGGGACGACCCCGAGGTGAAGCCCATTCCCCTCAAGTCCCTGGGAAGGGGCATTTTAGGCATCTTTCGCCGATTCCTGGAGATCCCTGAAAGATTAATCTCCCCGGGGAAATGACCCATTCCAAGGATTACATTCACCCATTGACTCTATCCATTACTTCTGACACATAGATCGATACGATTTCAGCGGAAAATCCGGCCTCACCTTTCTTCAATCCCGCCGATAAGCCGGATTCCTTACTTGACGAAGGATACGTCGAACATTACCAGGGATGATAAAGACCACCACCGAGATCCCCAGGAGGACAAGAAAGGACTGAAGTAGCCGTCTGATAAGGTATCGTTTCATTTAAACATCTGACCGCTGACTGCTGATAGCCCCTCAGGGCCGCCGCACCACCGGCCTTCCTTCCAGAAAGACGTGCCTGATCCTTTCCTTATCCTGCAAAAGGCGGAGGTCTTCCAGGGGGTTCCCTTCCACTACCACCAGGTCTGCCAGTTTTCCGGCCTCTAACGTCCCCAGGCTATCACCAAGGCCCAGGAGCTCGGCCGCTACCCTGGTGCTGGCACAGATGGCCTCCATGGGGGCCATCCCTAGCTCCACCATGGTCTGGAGCTCTACCAGATTCTGGCCGTGGGGGAAGTAATAAACCCCGGCGTCGGTCCCCATAGCCATTTTGACCCCGGCCTTATAAGCGGAGCGAAAGCTCTCCACCTGTGGAGCCCGCACCGCCTGGGCCTTTTTCACCATAAAGTCCGGGATGCCTCCCTCTACCCCCTTCTCCAGGAAGATAGTGAGGACAAAGGTGGTAGGGACCAGGAAAGTCCCCTGTTCCAGCATGAGGGCTATGGACTCTTCGTCCAGGAATAGGCCGTGCTCTATAGAGTCTATCCCGGCCCGGAGGGCGTTCTTGATCCCTTCCGCCCCCTGGGCATGGGTGGCCGTGCGCTTTCCTGCCTTCCTGGCCTCCTCCACCCCGGCCCGGAGCTCTTCATAGGTGAGCTGGGGCGAGCCCGGCTCCACCCCCTTTGTCATAATCCCCCCCGTGGCCATGAGCTTCACAAAATCGGCCCCGGCCTTGAGTTCCTCCCTGGCGGCCTTTCTCACCTCGTCCACCCCATCGGCCTCCCTCCCCATCCACCAGCCGTGCCCCCCCGTCATGCAGATGGCCCTCCCGGCCAGGAGGAGGCGTGGGCCTAGAATCAGCCTCTCCTGGATGGCCTGCCGCACGGCGAAGCAGTAGTGGCCCTTGGACCCCGCATCCCGCACCGTGGTTATACCGGCCTCCAGGGTCCTCTTGGCATTTTCGGCAAAACGTAGGGAGGTGAGGGCCTCCGGCTCGGAGAGAACCCTAGTGACGGGATCAGAACTCCCATCCAAGCAGAGGTGGACGTGGGTATCTATAAAGCCCGGCAGGAGGCTCATCCCCTGAAGGTCCCAAACTTCCGCGCCTTCACAGGATGGGGCCTCTGACACCGGACCCACCCAGGCTATTCGTGAATCCTCAATGATCAGAAAGCCCTTCTCAAGCACTCCACCACGGCCATCAATGATCCGGCAGTTAGTCAGGACTCGGCGCAAAGGAATTGGGGTCAAACCTTCATTTTTCATTTATTATCCCCTCTTTAATCCGTTCGATCTCCTCCTTTAATCCCTTTGACCTTTCAATATCCTCTTCCACTTCTTTAAAAACGTTACTTACCCCGGAGATACCTATACCAAAATACCTGCCAACACCCTCGTTTTTTAACCGGCTTAGACTCTTTACCAAATAAACCGCCACCTTCCTTGGGTAGTTCTCCTTGCCCCTTCGGGCTATCCTTTCCCTTTCTACTCCATAATGCTGCGCCACCTGCCTTATGATCTCATCAGGAGGTATGGTTAGCGCGAACTCCTTTGCCGCCGGCAATTCTCTGTCTTCCTTCATTCCTCTAAGATACCCCTTCACCCTTTCAAAGAAAGCATCCCCTCCCAAAACTAACCCTGCCCTGGCCCCTTTAAAAGGTGATATCATCTCCTTGTTGATCGCCTCTTCCACAAACCCTTGGTAGGCCTTTACGGCCTTCTTCCTGTCCTTTGAAAAGTAGGACAAGGTTTCGGATGCAGTTACCAACCCATCCTGACCCCGAAGATAGGCCCCATAGCTGCTCCACTCCCACTTTTCTGGCCCTCTGACAATTCCAGCCCTCACGGGATTTAGATGGATGTACCGGGAGAGTTCCAAAAGATAGCTATCTTTATCCACTAAGAAGGCTTTATATCTGCCCTGGAATAAATGGCCACTCCTCTTGTGCTTCCGATTTACATATACTGTGTAGCTTGTATTAATGTTTTGCATGATCTGTTTGAGATTGGGCTCTGGGGTCTCGATTAAGAGATGGTAATGATTGCCCATAAAAACATAGGCGTGGAGGATATAACAGTACCTCTTTTGAGTCCTTTTCAAGATGCTGAGGAGTCTCTTCCTGTCTCCCTCATCAAAGAAGATATCAGCCTGCAGGTTCCCACGGGATGTAACATGATAGAAGGCTCCAGGATACTCGATTCTTAATGGCCTTGCCATGGGAACCTCTTAACAAAAATCGTTTAGTGAGTAAAGTGTAATTTGAAGGTTTGACCCCATGCCACTACAATTTACAGCGGCCCTATCTTATCCTGATGGGCCTGGAAGGACAACTCTATGATCCTGTCAATAAACCGCATGGGTTTCATGCCGGCCTCAGCTGCTTGCTGGAAGGCGCAGGTAGAGGGGGTAACGCCCGGCAGGGTGTTAGCCTCGGTGACGATCACTTTCTCTCCCACTACAAAACCATCGATACGGGCGTAGACTTTGATTCCCAACGCCTTATAGGCCTTCACCATTTCTTCCTGGACCTTTTTGAGGAGGATTGGAGAGAGTCTGGCAGGCGTGATCATTTCGGCCCCCCCTGGCATGAACTTATCCTCCAGAGTGAGGTAATCGTGCCCGGGGGCTGGGGGAGTCTCGGTGGGGAGCAGGGCAATGGGGTTATCGTTGCCCAGGATGGTGCAGGTGACTTCCATGCCATTGAGGCATTCCTCAATCAGGATCCTCGCATCCCAGGAGAAGGCCCTCTCGATAGCCCTCCCCAGCATAGCCTCGTCCCTGGCCTTACAGAGGCCCGTGCTGCACCCTTCCCGGCTGGGCTTGACCACGCAGGGGAATCCAAAGACCTCCTCCACCCGACCGATTACTCCCTGGGGGTCCTCCTCCCACTCATTCTTTGCCACCGCCATGTGGCCAGGCACGTTCACTCCGGCCATAGCAAGAATGGTCCTCTGCCTCCACTTGTCCATCCCCAAGGCTGAGCCGAGCACGCCACAGCCATTGTAAGGGATCCCCTGAAGCTCCAGGAGACCCTGGAGGCACCCATCTTCTCCGTACTTGCCATGTAAAGCGATGAAGAGGAAGTCCACCACTTTCTTAAGGTCTTCGTAGGGAATCCTCTCTCCCTCCTTTTCCACGCGGGTGGCGATGTCACGGGTAGTATTACGGAACAGTAATTTTAGGGGGATCTCCCATAACTGCCCTTCCATATCCATAAAGATGGGTATCCCCTCATATTTTTCTGGATCTAAATTATGGTAAACATGCCGGCCGCTTTCCAGGGAGACCTCTCTTTCAGAGGAAATACCCCCAAAGAGCACACCCACCCGCAACCTCTCAGGCATAATCCCTCCTTCTTCCCTTAGAGATCCATAATTGATAACTTAATCAACCCTAAAGGGTTGAGTTACGCGTGCTACGTCTCCGGCGAGGGGTACGCAGCAGACTAGCTACGACGCTACTATAATTTTAAAAGAGCCTACTTGAGAGTCTATAATGGCCCTATCTTCTTCCTATGGGCCTCCAGGGCGTAATCAACAATTTTCCCTAGGAGCATCCGGGGCGTCAAGCCCACCTCCGCCGCCTGCTGAAAGAGGAAGGCCGAAGGGGCCATCCCGCAGGTAGAATGACAATCGGTGATGAGGACCTCCTCACCTCTCACGAAACCATCGATCCTGCTGCAACCCAGGAAACCCAGAACCCGATGGGCTTTCTCCGCCTCCTCCATTACCTTGGCCAAGAGGTGATCGGAGAGCCTGGCAGGCGTGATTTCTTCAGTCGCCCCTGGCATATATTTGTCCTCGTAAGTGAAGTATTCATGGACCTTCACGATCTCCGTGGGGGGAAGGGCCTGGGGCTCCTCGTTTCCTAAAACTATGCAGGAGAATTCCATGCCTTCGAGCATCTCCTCTACCAGGGCGACGTTATCCCACTGGAGGGCCTTTTCCAGTGCCGGGCCAACCCCAGCGGCCTCCCTTACTATAGAGACCCCAATACTGGAACCTTCCCGGGTTGGCTTGATGGCACAGGGAAACCCGATGGCCTCCGTTAACTCATCCAGGGCCTCTTCGGGATCTTCCTTCCACCGCTTCATTGAGATAGTTATCCCTTTGGGGACCTTAATCCCTGCGGCTGCCAAGAGCCTCTGCTGCATGGGCTTGTGGAGCCCCAGGGAGGAGGCCAATACCCCTGAATTGGTATAAGGGATGCGGAGAAGCTCCAATACCCCTTGTAGGCATCCGTCCTCGCCGTATTTGCCGTGCAGGGCCACAAAGACTATGTCCACCCTCTCCCTTAACTCTTCATAGCGGAGCCTCTTCGCCTCCCTCTCCACCCGGCTGGCAATGTCGGTGGTCGTGTTCTGAACCAGCAGTTTCTCGGGGAGCTCCCAGAGCCTGGCCTCTGGATCCATAAATACAGGGATTACTGCATATTTCTGGGGATCGAGCTGGCGGCATACATTCCGCCCTGAGGCCAGGGAGGGTTCCCTCTCAGAAGACATGCCCCCAAATACCACGCCTACTCGAATTAAAGCTTCCTGATCTTGAGCCATAAAAAACATCCCGATTTTGTTCGGGTTAAAAATTTATCATACTTTAAGCAGAATTAACCCATTTGTCAATAAGGGAAAAGCCTTGACCCATCCAGAAAAATCATGTTATAAAGCCCGCAATTACCAAACCTCTGCTAAGGAGAATTCAAAATGGATACTAAGGAACTCAAAAAGAAGGCGGAGCGCCTCATAAAACAGATGAGGAGAGACAGGGGCTACCTCTATCCCGAGTGGGAGCTAGCAGCCCGGATGGACCCTGATTTTATGGAGGCCTATAATGCCCTCTACCGCCGTGCCCTGGGCGAGGGCCAGGCCCTCAATGTCAAGTACCGAGAGCTCATTGCCTTGGCCCTCCTTGCCTTCCGGGGGGAGCATGAGGCGCTGGTAACGCACATCCGGCGGGCAATGAAGTTTGGGGCTACAAAGCAAGAGGTCCTGGAGGCCTTTGAGGCAGCCATAATCCCCGGTGGGGCCCTCACCTTCCTTCGGGGCCTTAGGGCCCTGCTCCAGATTGAAGGGGAGGGCAAAAGCCGGGCAGAAAGTAGATAGTCGGCCGTAGCGTCGCACCTAGTGTGCGATGAAATTTGTCATCAGTAGAAGGCCAGGCTGGCGAAGGTCACGGTGGCTTGAGGATCAGGCCACTGGGTGTATTTCAGGACCCTCCCCTCTCTGGCATCCAAGACCCTGAGGAGGGTATATATAAACCCAGACACCTCAGGATCGTTCGCGGGACTAGCCCCTGAGGTCATTATCTCGCTGAAGGAACCGCAGAGGATAGGAACCATCTCAATCTTTTTCTTCCAACATCTCAATGAATCCTTTGTCCGTTTCCATGCAGGATTGAATGTGCATAATTGTTGGTTCCCACGATGTAAATGCGGCCAAAAATGAATTTTAACATTTTGGGAGCATTTAAATGAAACCCAAGGTATGTTAAAATACATACTTGGTTTCATTTAGTTTATGAAAAAAACCATTCCTCGTCAACTGCCCTTTTACCCAAAAATAGACATTAAAAAGTACAACCCCCCAGAAACTCCCCTCCCCTGGTGGGAGGGGATTGAGGGGAGGGAGAATAAAGGGTGATCTTCCACCCTCACCCCGCCCCTCTCCCATCAAGGGAGAGGGATAAATCGGTGGTATCAATC
>JACRGL010000106.1 GCA_016212365.1 Candidatus Methylomirabilota bacterium
ATATACGGCCAAGGATGGGTTAGAGGCGTTGGAACAGCTCCGCAAGGAGGCCCCGGCCGCGATCGTTATGGACATCAAGATGCCCAGACTCAATGGGATGGAGGCCCTGGAAAAGATAAAGGAGATCGACCCCCAAATCCCCGTGGTCATGATCACCGCTTACGGAGATGTCCAATCGGCAGTGCTGGCCATGAAGCTTGGGGCCTACGATTATCTCACCAAACCTTTCAATAACGAGGTTATCCTCTTCACCATAAAAAGGGCCTTAGAAAGACGTGAGCTGATGGCCCAGGTGGAAGGTCTCATGGGCCAGGTGGGGAATGGGGCCATCCTTAGAGAAGTGATGGGGGCGAGTCCTCAGATACAAATGGTCTTTCAACAGGTTCAGCAGGTGGCCAGGTCTAACTTTACCGTAGTCCTCCAGGGGGAGACCGGGACAGGTAAGGAGATTGTGGCCCGGGCCATTCACCAGCAGAGCGATAGAAGGGAAAATCCCTTTGTTGCCCTGGACTGCGGGGCTATTCCCGAGACCCTCATAGAAAGCGAGCTATTTGGATATGAGAAGGGGGCCTTTACCGGGGCGGATCGGAGAAAGGAGGGGCATTTTGAGCTTGCCACAGGGGGCACCCTCTTCCTCGACGAAGTCGCCAACCTGCCCTTGGCCACCCAGAGCAAACTCCTGCGCGTGCTCCAGGAGCGGCGGGTACAACCCCTGGGGTCTAAGAGGGTGATCAATGTCAAGGCCCGCATCATTGTCGCCTCGAATGTCCTCTTGGAGGAGGAGGCGAGGAGGGGCAAATTCAGGCAGGACTTGTATCACCGGCTCAATGAGTTTTCCATCCACATCCCTCCCCTTCGGGAGCGGAGGGAGGACATACCTTATCTGGCGAAGCGATTTTTGGATGAGGCAAAGATGGAGCTGAAGAAGAACGTCCTGGGGTTATCTGAGGAGGCAGTGAAGCTCCTCTTGAGCTACCCGTGGCCGGGAAATGTCAGGGAGCTACGGAATACCATCAGGCGCGCAGTCCTACTGAGCACAGATGTAATACGTCCGGAACACCTGACGCCCTTGGGATCAGAGACCCTGGCTATCCCATTTGAGGAAGAGGTATATTCGGGCATTAAAACGAGATTATCCCTAAAGGAAATCGCCGATAAGGCCACTGCAGAAGTGGAAAAACGGATGATCCAACAGGTCCTTCAGGCCACCAGGGGGAACAAGAGCCAGGCGGCTAAGCTCCTCAGGATTGATTACAAAACCCTCCACAATAAAATTAAGCGGTATGGAATTCGGGCCAGGGAATTCCTGCCATAGTTCTGGTGGGAGTGCCATAATCGGCCATCTTCTTTGATCCCTTTTCTCTCCTAATCCCTCCTTATTGTTGAGCCTTTCCGGCATCTAAATCCCCAATAGAATTGCCTTTCTTTGCCAATGGTCTGATTAAGACCTCTTCCCACCCTATCCTGGCATATAACTTGCCATATAACTTGGCATATAAAAAGAGCGCTAAAAAATTCCCGCCTGGAGATGAGATGGTTCTTAGTGAAAGGACCGAGACCTACCAAGGAATTTTTAGACCGGCAGGGGGTGATGAGAGCCTATACCTGTCCATCCTTTCAAGTCTCCCCTCTTCTGTGTTAGTCATTGACAATGCTCTCAGGGTAGTCTCTGCAAATCGGAATTTCCTTATCAAGTCGAGAAAGGAGGAGGGGGAGATCCTGGGAAAGAGGATCGGTGAAATCTTCCCGTCTGTAATCCTCTACTATACCGACCTGGAGGAGAAGCTCCGTAAGGTCTGCCAGACAGGTAGGCCCTTTGAAGGGGGGGAGATGGAGTATCGGGCCCCGGGCCTGGCGAACCGGGTCTATTTTTACAGCCTCACCCCGTTAAAAGACAAGGACGGACATGTTGAGAGCGTGATGCTCTTCATGGACGATGTAACGGAGAAGAAGAGCCTGGGCGAGCGGGTCATGAGGGCCGAGCGGCACCTGGCCAGTGTAGTAGAAAGTGCCAATGACCCTATCGTTTCCATGGACGCTGAGGGCTGTGTGATGACCTGGAATACTGCCGCCGAGCGGATCCTGGGGTTCTCAACTTGGGAGATCGTCAAGAAGAGGCCATTCAGCGATCTCTTCTCAGAGACTGACCGGCCCCACCTCCGTGCCATCCTCGCCCAGCTCGCCAGGGGAGGGGAGGTCCAGGAGATGGAGACGGGGATGAGGGCAAAGGGCGGCCAGGAGCTCCTCATCTCCTGGCGATTTTCGGCCATGAAGGAGGAGAGCGGAGGAGTGGTTGCCCTGGTGGGGGTAGGGAGGGACCTGACTGAGAAACGGCGGATGGAGCTCCAGTTGATCCAGTCCGCCAAAATGGCGGCCCTGGGGGAGATGGCAGGAGGCATAGCCCATGAGATCCGTAACCCCCTGGCCATCACTTCGTCAGCCGCCCAGATCCTGTTAAAAAAGGGGGATGACCCCGAGTTGAGGAAGGAATGCGCCCAGAAGATCCGTAATGCGGCAGGAAGAGCGGCCAACATCATTGAGAGTCTCCTCCGATTCGCAAGGCCTTCGGAAGGGGTATCCGAGCCTGTAGATATAAACAACTCCATTGAAGACACCCTTGCCCTGGTCGAGCATCAGATTTCGCTGCAAGGAATACAGATTGAAAAGAGGTTTGCCCATCCCCTCCCCAGGGTAAAGGGTAACAGGAACCAGTTCCAGCAGGTTTTCATGAATATCATCCTCAACGCTTACCAGGCCATGCCGGAGGGTGGAAATCTGGTGATCTTCACCCAAGTCCGAAGTCCAGAGTCCGAAGGCCAACATCGCAGGCAGGGGAGGGAGCACGAAATGCTCGGCTTTGAGACCTCAGACCTCACGCCTGAGACCTCGGAGCGTTTCGTCGAGATTGGCTTCTCGGATACAGGATTGGGGATACCTGAGGAGAATCTTTCCCGCATCTTCGATCCCTTTTTCAGCACCATGCCCGTAGGCCAGGGAACGGGATTGGGCCTTTCCATTGCTTACAGCATCGTCCAGCACCACCGCGGCTCCATCAGGGTGGAGACCCAAATGGGAAAGGGGACCACGTTTATCGTGAGCCTGCCCGCTCCAGACGAACAAATAGAGGCCTTATACTCGTAGCCATGTTTTAGAGGAAAAGCATGATTAACATCCTGGTTGTAGATGACGAAAAAGATATCTGCTGGGCATTACACACGGGCCTGAGGGATGAGGGTTTCCACATCACCCAGGTGACAAGGGGAGAGGAAGCCCTGACGGAGGTTAAGAAGCGCGCCTTCGATTTAGCCATTATTGATGTAAAGTTGCCAGGAAAAAATGGCCTGGAAATCTCGAGATTGGTAAAGGCCCTGGACCCCCGATTGAAGATCCTGATTATTTCAGGATACCACTACGAAGACGACCAGCCCATTCAAGAGGGAATTCTGAGGGGAGAATTTTTGGGGTTCATCAGCAAGCCCTTTGAGCTGGATGAGGTGGCAACTCTGGTGAAGAGGGTAATCGAAGAGGACAAGTAGAATCCCTCCTCCCCCCACCCCATCCATTCCCCCCTCACCTTTATCCTCTCCCCCTGTGGGGGAGAGGGCGGGGTGAGGGGGAGGGGACCAAGGTGAGGGGAGTCAAG
>JACRGL010000107.1 GCA_016212365.1 Candidatus Methylomirabilota bacterium
ATGACGGATTGGCATACTGAGGTAGCAGTCGTGGGGGCTGGACCGGCCGGCCTGGCTGCTGCCGCCGCGGCCGCTAAGGCCGGGGCCAGGGTTACCCTTAACGATGAGTACCCCCAAGTGGGAGGGCAGTATTTCAAACAGCTCCCTCTGGGCTTTTGTCCGAAGAAGCCCGAGCATACCAGCAAAGAGAACACTAGGGCTCAAGAGTTCCTGCGGTCGTTGGAGGATGGGCATATCGAGGTCTTTGTGGACACTGTGGTATGGGGCGTTACCGAGGGCAAAATACTGGCCATCTATGGCTCAAACGGCTCTGGACGGCTACGGACGGAGAAACTGATTCTGGCTACCGGTGCCTACGATCGTCCCATTGCCTTCCCTGGTTGGGCCATGCCGGGGGTAATGACGGCGGGAGGGGTCCTGACTCTGGTCAAGAACCAGCGGGTGTTGCCGGGCAGGCGCATATTGCTGGTAGGGGCAGGCCCTTTCCAGTTGCCTTTAGCCACTCAATTACTGGAGGGGGGGGCTCGGGTTGTGGCTGTGTTAGAGGCCGCTAACCCAAGGGAGTGGTGGTCCCAAGCGGCGAGTATTTGGGGACACTGGGGACGGCTGTTAGAAGGATGGGGGTACTGGCGATCTTTGCGATCTGCAGGGGTCCCGGTGCGTTTCGCTCACACCGTGTTGCGGGCTGAAGGGCGGAAAGAAGTGGAAAGGGCGATCATTACCGCCGTGGATGAGGCGTGGCGACCTGTCCCGGGCACTGAAGAGTCCGTGGAGGTGGATACTATCTGTCTGGGATTTGGTTTCTTGCCTTCCTCGGAGCTGAGCCGGCTTTGCGGCTGTGAGCATCGCTATGACCCCAAGGGGGGTGGCTACATTCCTTGCACCGATGAAAACATGGAGACCAATGTGCCGGGCATCTTCGCTGCCGGGGAGGCTACCGGCATTGGAGGTGCTGAGGTGGCTATAGAAGAGGGGAGTATCGCCGGGACGGCGGCCGCTTGGCAGTTGGGCTACTTAGACGAGAGTTGGGCTCAAAGGGAGCTCGCGCAGGCCAGGCGGCGCCTGAGGAGGCTCCGGCAATTTAGCTCTTTAGTCAATGAGTTGTTTGCCATTAGGCCGGGTCTTTACGAGCTGGTTACTGATGACACGGTGATCTGTCGATGTGAGGAGGTTATGGCAGGTGAGATCCGAACTGCCGTGACCAATGGGGCTATCCACGTAAACGAACTTAAGGCCTGGACGCGAGCCGGGATGGGTCTCTGCCAGGGTAGGATCTGTTGGCCCCTTGCCACCCAACTGATGGCCCGGGAGATGGGTAAAGGGGCTGAGGCGGTCGGCGCCTTTACTATACGCCCCCCTGTTAAACCCGTTCCCCTCGTCTCGCTCTTATTAGAGCAGGGCAAGGAGTCCCTTCAGGGAAAAAACCATGCCTAAGCTGAAAGTGATTACCTTCGGCTGCCAGGCCAACGAATTGGATTCGGAGAGGATTGCAGGCCTCCTGGCATCTCAGGGATACCAGGCCGCTGAAGCCATGGAAGAGGCTGACCTCATCATATTGAATACCTGTAGCATCCGGGAGAAAGCCGAGCAAAAGGTCTATAGCCAATTGGGGAAGCTCCAAATCCTAAAGCGTCAAAAGGCTGGCCTTGTCCTAGGACTCTCCGGCTGTCTGGCCCAGCAGGAAGGAGAGAGGCTTAAGAAGAGGTTTCCATGCCTGGATCTGGTGGCTGGTCCCCAGGACATCGGCCGTATCCCTGCCCTCCTGGCCCAAGCCAGGGGAGAGGAGTCATACCTGCCCTTTGGCAATGAGGATTGGCACGGTATTGAGCCCTGCCGGGAGAGTCGGATTAAAGCCTGGGTCGGCATAATGGAAGGCTGTGACAACTTCTGCTCCTACTGTGTAGTACCCTATACCCGAGGCCGGGAGCGGAGCCGACCCCCCGAGGACGTCCTTCTCGAGATAGAAGGCCTACTGACCAGGGGTTACCGGGAGATCACCTTGCTTGGGCAAAACGTCAACTCCTACGGGAAGGGACTCCGCCCTCCTGTAACCTTCCCCGAGCTCCTATACAGGATTGAAACCCTGGTTGGGGGAAGACTCTGGGTCCGATTTGCCACCTCCCACCCCCGGGACCTGACGCCCCAGTTGGTGGAGGCCCTGGCAGAGCTGGGGAGCCTTTGTGAGCACCTTCACCTACCCATCCAATCGGGCTCGACCCGGGTGCTCAGGCTTATGAATCGGGGCTATACCCGGGAGGACTACCTGGCCAGGGTGAACCTGGTTCGAAGCCGGGTTCCGAAAATTTCCATTACTACTGACATAATAGTGGGTTTCCCGGGTGAGACAGAGGGGGACTTTCAGGACACCCTGAGCTTACTCCAAGAGGCTAGGTTCGACAACGCCTTTTCCTTCAAGTATTCACCCAGGCCGAGGACGGCGGCCGCCGCCTTCCCCGACCAGCTCCCTGAAGGGTTAAAGTCAAGCCGTCTTCAGGGGGTGCAACGCCTCCAGGCCCAGATATCCTTGGAAAAGAATCGCACCCTGCTAGGGAGAGAGGTGGAGGTCCTGGTGGAGGGCGAAGGGGAAAGGGGCTTTCTTACGGGAAGGACGCGGCAGAACAAGATAGTCCATTTCCAAGGATCCGGGCAGAAGGCAGGGGGCCTGGTCCTTGTCCGGCTTGAAGAGGCTTTCCCTTACCATCTCAAAGGGAGGGTGGTAACATAATCCGAAAAGGTTTGACAAAGGTCGCTCACCCCTCTAATATTTAGTATGGATCCCATGGGTTTGTCAAAAGCACCTTTTCATTAAGGAGGAGCTATGAAAAAGCTTAATCTGGGCAAAACCCCTCCCATTCCAGGGCCGACTCCCTCTGGGCCTAGCCCACAGCGACTGCGTATCTTGATTATTGTATTGGTGGGAGTGATCCTTATTGCCGGGCTTTGGTTTGGCTCCCAATTCCTCCTGGCCCCCAAGCCTACAACCCCGGCCAAGCCCCCTGCCCCAGTAGCCCGTCCTGCTCCAGCAGTGACCCCTCCTGCGCCCCCGGCCACCGCTGCCCCAGCGAAGGTGCCTGAGGCCCCTCCTAAGCCGAAGGTAGAGGTAGCCGAAAAGGCCCCACCTCCTCCTCCGAAGGAGGCCAAGGTGGAGGAGAAGAAAGCGGCCCCCGAAAAAGGCGCATACAGCCTTCAAGTGGCTACCCTGGTTAAGGAGGAGAGCGTCCGCCCCCTGGAAAAGAGGCTGAAGCAGATGGGTTATTCGCCTCGGATAATCAAGGGAAAGGCCGCCCTCTCCAGCCACCAGGTCTTGGTGGGCGAATTCGCCTCTAAGGAGGAAGCCGATGTAATGGCCAAGAGGCTCTTGTCTGAGGGTTATTCACCTACCTTGGTCTCTCTAGAAGGAGGCCGCTTTTCCCTCGAGCTCCTCTCCTCTAGATTCCTTGAGGAGGCCATCGATTTGGCTCACAGGCTTCAGGGCCAGAAGTACAGCCCCCGTATCCTCTCTAAGCGGACGGCCACGGCTGTTTATAGGGTGCGAGTGGGTCCCTTTGCCTCTCGGGAGGAGGCATTGAAGAAAGGAGTAGAACTGAGAACTCAAGGTTTATCGGGGGTAGTGGTAAAAGATTGAATTAATTATTTTCTTGACTAGGCCTGGCCTTTTTGCTAGTTTACTTTTGCCTTTGCCCGTTAAGGGCGCTATTTTATGGAGGAGGTGATGAGGGTGACCAAGGCAGACATTGCCTCTTTGGTCGCCGAGAAGGGCCTTACTAAGAAGCAGGCGATGGAAGCGGTTGAGGCCACTTTGGAGGCAATCAAGAGGACCCTCAAAAAGGGGGAGAAGATCCAACTGGTAGGCTTTGGCAGCTTTCAAGTTAAGGCCAAAAGGGCACGAAAAGGGAGAAACCCCCAGACGGGGGAGGAAATCGTGATCTCTGCCCGCAAGGTTTTGAAGTTTAAGCCGGGAAAGGCCCTGCAGCAAGCAGTAAACGTGAGTAGATGAAAGGACTCAAGGGTAACGCCCCAGGTTTTCTAATTAGAGGTGAGACCCTTAAATCCGACATTAGAGAGGGGTCCAGGAAGGTGGACCCTGTGGTCCCCGAAAAGCTCTTCTATAAGATTGGTGAAGTATCAAGGATCACGGGAGTTGAGCCTTATATCCTTCGTTATTGGGAATCGGAGTTCGAAGTCTTAGAGCCCCAAAAGAGCAAGACGGGCCAAAGGCATTACCGGAAGGGAGACATTGAGCTTATCCTCAAAGTCAAGAGGCTCCTCTACGAAGAGGGTTATACCATCGCGGGTGCGAGGCGTCGCCTTATAGCCGAGGGTAAAAGGAGGGAAGCTCCTTCAAAATTGATAAATAGAGAAGGGGTGATTGCCTTTCAGACCTTAAAAAAAGTAAGGGAAGGGCTAGAGAGCATCTTTAACATATTAAACCAAAAGTGAACCTATAAAGCTCAAGCGGGGCGTGGCGCAGCCTGGTAGCGCACTGGCATGGGGGGCCAGTGGTCGTCCGTTCAAATCGGATCGCCCCGACCATTTGAAATAATAAAAAGGTAAAAGACTTATCCCTCAGCAGATTTAGAAGAATCTGCTGAATTTTTTTGTGGGGTTTCCCTTGGTTATTCTGGTATCTAATGACGATGGGGTGCATTCTGAAGGCCTCCGGGTCCTGGCCAAGGGGCTAGAGGTATTGGGAGAGGTTTTTGTGGTAGCCCCTGATCGCGAGCGAAGCGCCGCTGGCCATTCCCTTACTTTGAATCGCCCTTTGCGGGCCACCCAGCTAGCCCCTAATTGCTATGCGGTGGACGGGACCCCCACTGATTGCATTACCCTGGCGGTTATGAGAATCCTGGAGGGGAGGCCTGACTTGGTGATCTCCGGGATCAACATGGGCCCCAATCTGGGCGATGACGTCACTTACTCTGGTACGGTTTCCGCCGCCTTCGAGGCCACCCTTCTGGGCATCCCGGCCTTCGCCGTTTCAGTGGTGGCTAAAGAGGATTTCTTTTTCCAAGGGGCGGCCGATTTCTCCCTCTACCTGGCAGAGCTCACCTTGCGAAAGGGCCTCCCCCCTGATACACTGCTCAATGTGAATGTTCCCAACCTTCCCCTTTCGGAGATTGCTGGAGTGGAGATCACCCGGCAGGGTAAGCGAATCTATAGTGATAGCATTGTAGAGAAGATGGACCCTCGGGGTCGGGCATACTATTGGATTGGAGGAGAGGAGCCCACCTGGGAGCGGCTTGGGGGAACCGATTATGAAGCGGTCATGGAAAACAAGATTTCCATCACCCCTCTCCATCTGGATCTCACCAATTACGCCGCCTTGGAGGAACTGAAAAACTGGGACTTCCGCGCATTTCCAAGCTCGAGGCCTTAAGAGTTTGCGGTTGAGGGGGAGATGGAATACGAGGTGGTAATTGTAGGGGCAGGCCCGGCCGGCATCTTCACTGCCTTAGAGCTTACTCGATGTAGGGCCGCCAGTATCCTGATCCTGGAGAAGGGGGCTCCGTTGGAGGCCCGCTCTCATCCCTCTTCCTCGCGGACCTCCGGGTGGGGTGGGGCCGGGGCATTCAGTGATGGCAAGTTAACCCTTTCTCCGGATGTGGGGGGTTTTCTGGAGCGCTACCTTCCCCGAGAGGAGATCCAAGGGCTCATCGATTATGTGGACAGGCTATACCTCGATTTCGGTGCCCCGACGGAAGTCCATGGAGGTGATACCGACGAGATTCGACGACTGGCGCGTGAGGCGTCCCGCTACGATCTGAGACTGATCCCCACCCGGATACGCCATCTGGGGACCGATAGGTGCCTCGAGGTCTTAAAGAACTTGCGGGGCCATCTGGAGGGGAAGGTGGAAGTGCGCTTTGGTGAAAATGTGGTGGAGGTACTTTCCGAGGCTGGACGGGCTGTGGGCGTCAGGACTGCGGAGGGCAAGGAATACCGAAGCCGATTTGTGGTGCTGGCTCCGGGCCGGGAGGGCTCCGATTGGCTCAGCCGGGAGGTCAAGCGCCTCGGCCTCTCCACTGGAGTTAATCCAGTGGACATTGGGGTAAGGGTGGAGCTACCTGCCTCGATTCTTGAGTCTATAACCACCATATCTTACGAGGCAAAGCTGGTCTTTCACACTAAGAAGTTCGATGATAAGGTGCGCACTTTCTGTATGAGCCCCTATGGGGAGGTGGTGCGGGAGTATTTCGATGGGGTCTGGACTGTAAACGGTCACAGTTATGCCCATCACCGGACCAACAACACTAACTTTGCCCTATTGGTGAGCACCACCTTCACCGAACCCTTCAAGGAGCCCATAGCCTATGGTCGCTATATCGCCCGCCTAGCCAATCTCTTGGGCGGGGAGGTGATCATCCAGAGGCTGGGGGACCTAAAGCAGGGGAGGCGTTCTACACCAGAACGGATCCAGAAGGGCGTGGTGGAGCCTACATTGAAGGACGCTACCCCTGGGGACCTGAGCTTCGTCTTACCATACCGATACCTCTCCGACGTTTTGGAGATGCTGGAGGCCCTGGATCACTTGGCCCCTGGGATTAACTCTCCCCACACCCTCCTTTACGGGGTGGAGGTGAAATTTTATTCATTGCAACTCAACCTTTCTCGGGGCCTAGAGGCCGAGATCGAGAATCTCCTTGCCGTTGGTGATGGGGCAGGGGTGAGTCGGGGTCTGGTCCAGGCCTCAGTCTCAGGGGTAATTGCCGCACGGGAGATTGCTCGCCGCCTGAATTAGAGCGAGGCCTAGAGGTAAAATCCTATGTTGGCCCGGGCATGTGGCTATCCCTATGATAATGAAGGGCTGGATTATGCCATTGCCCGGGAGCGGATGGTGGCGGAACAACTGGTCAGTCGAGGCATTAGGGACCCTCGGGTTCTGGAGGTCATGGGCCGCGTCCCCCGCCACCTCTTCGTGGAAGAGGCCCTGGCCAGCCGGGCCTACAGCGATTATCCCTTGCCCATCGGGGAGAAACAGACCATATCTCAGCCTTATATGGTCGCCTTGATGACCGAGGCCTTAGAATTAGAAGGGATGGAGCGGGTTTTGGAGATAGGGACGGGATCGGGGTATCAAACGGCCATCCTGGCAGACCTTTCGGCCAAAGTCTATTCCATTGAACGGATAAAATCCCTGGCCGATCGGGCCACCAGGCTTCTGGATCAGTTGGGCTACTACAATGTCCTCATAAAGGTAGGGGATGGCACCCTGGGTTGGAAGGAGGAGGCCCCTTTTGATGGCATCATGGTCACCGCCGCCGCTCCCTATGTGCCGCCCACCCTTCTTGAGCAATTAGGGGAAGGGGGGAGAATAGTGATCCCTGTAGGGGATGCCTATTCCCAAATCCTAAAAAAGATTACCAAGGGGAAGGATTACTTGCGGGAGACCAGCCTCGCCAGCTGCGTCTTTGTGAAGCTCGTTGGCGAACAAGGCTGGAACGAATAATATCGGGGCGTGGCGCAACCTGGTAGCGCGCTTGGTTCGGGACCAAGAGGTCATGGGTTCGAATCCCGTCGCCCCGACCAGAACGGTTCACGGTTCACATAACTGGGAATCCCCCTGGTCGGGCTATTCACCAGTTTTCAAGACCCCAGGATCATCGAGGCTCGGAGCCCTGAGGAGGCAGTGGAGAAGGCATTGGGTTCAATTGGGGTAGAGAATTAGCCTTGAAGGAGGGAATGAGGGAAGAGACAGGAGATATGGCCTCGATGGAGGTCCTTGTTTCCGGGATTGTCCAGGGGGTTGGGTATCGCTTTTTCGCGGAGCGGGTGGCCCGGGCTCTATCCGTCACTGGCTATGCTATGAATCTCTGGACAGGTGAAGTTAAAGTGGTAGCTGAGGGAAGGAAGGAGGACCTCTTGGCTTTCCTGGAGCGCCTCCGGCAAGGGCCCCGCGGCGCTTACATTGAGGATTGCCGGGTAAGTTGGGGGACATACGAGGGAAAGTACGCAGATTTTGGTATAAGGTTTGCCAGGTGAGTCCATGAAGCTCTATTCTGGCCAATGTTTTCCTGGATTCCCCTTTTTGAGAAAGGCCCTCCCGATCCTTGGGCTTCTCATGACCGCGGCTTGCTCTTTCTCCTTTCCCCAAGTCAAGCCACCGGATAACGGGGATGGGGTTTATCATACCGTTGAGCAAGGCCAGACCCTCTGGCGAATAGCCAGGACCTATGATGCGGACCTCGGCCAGTTGGTGGAGGTAAATCGGTTAGCCATGGACAAGGAGATCTTCGTAGGGCAGAGGCTCTTCATCCCAGGTGCCCGCCAGGCATTATCACAGGAATCACCTGCCTCTGGGGCCCTCAGTTCTGAAGAAGGCAGGGAAGGGGGCCTCCCGGAAGAAAAGCCAAAGAAGCCGCAACATTGGGAGTTCATTTGGCCAGTGAGTGGATCTCTATATTCTCCCTTTGGAAAGAGGGGTCGCCGGTTTCATGGGGGAATAGATATCTCCGCCCTTAAAGGCACCCCCGTCCGGGCAGTGGCACCGGGAGAGGTGATTGCCATCCGTAAGAGCTGGAAAGGGCTAGGCCATACCGTCTTTTTGCGCCACTTGACGGATTTAGTTACAGTTTATGCCCATAACTCGGCCATCCTGGTAAAGCGAGGCCAGTACGTTGAGCAGGGTCAAGCCATTGCCAAAGTTGGCCGGACTGGGAACAGTAGTGGTCCCCACCTCCATTTTGAGGTGCGCTACCGGGGAAGGCCATTAAACCCCCTATTTTTCCTCCAGGGGCAAGGTCCAGATGACCGTGGTAGTTTCTAAGGGCCGTCCTCAAGGGGTTCACTTAGGACCCAGATTGGCTAAGGTAATAGAAGCACCGGGGTAGTAGGAACGGCCCCGTAGCTCAGGAGGATAGAGCAGGAGTTTCCTAAACTCCGTGTCGCAGGTTCAAGTCCTGTCGGGGCCTCCAAAAAATACACCGTGAGCGGGATAAGCCCCACCACTACGGATTATTTTTAAGGGTGCCTTTCATGGCAGTAAAAGGGATTTCCCGAAAAGAGCTAAAAGAAGATAGATTTATTGGCCTCTTCTCCAGAATCTTGATTGCGGTGAGCCGGAGAATAGGGCTGTTTCTTGGGGCACTGGGTATTGTCTTCCTTTTTGGGGGTGTGGGCCTCGGGTTATACCTTTATTATGCCAAAGAGGAAGAGAGGGCTCTGGATATGCTGGCCGAAGCTGATCTCTTCTATCGGAGAGCCCTCTCTGGGATCTCACCCGAGCTCCAAGGAATCCCTTCTGGGAAGGGGCCGCTCGAGGTCTATCAGGCCCTCATAGTCCGCTATCCCCGCTCTCGGGCTGCCGAGGAGGCCTTGTTTCGCCAGGCCGTCTTCCATCTCCGGATGGCCCGTTATGGGGAGGCCATAAAGGGATTCCAGGGTTACTTAGAGCGCTATGGCCGCGGTCGCTTCCGTCCCCTAGTCGAGCTGGGGTTGGCCCACGCCTATGAGGCTCAAGGCGATTTTCCCCGCGCGGCGGAGACCTACTCCCGGCTGGTCACCAACCATCCCCAGGATCCCTGGCTGGGTGAGGCTTATATGGGCCTGGGCCGCTCTTTCGAGGCCCTTGGGAAAACGAAGGAGGCCCTGGAGACCTATCGTAAGGCTGCGTCTGAGCTCGCCAACTCTAATTACGGGGAGAGGGTCAGGCGGAAGGTAGAGCTCCTCCAGGGCTCATAGGGAACGCCCCTTTGCAGGAAAAGGCTATCAACGTCCTCATTGCCGGGGTAGGAGGTCAAGGGGTGGTCTTGGCCGGCGAGATACTGGCCCTGGCCTTTCTCTGGGCCGGTTATGATGTAAAGAAGACCGAAACCCATGGAATGGCTCAGCGGGGAGGGAGCGTCGTGAGCCATGTCAGGGCCGGAGAGGAGGTCCATTCTCCCCTAATTCCCCTGGGAAGGGCGGATGCCCTCCTGGCCCTGGAAAAGCTAGAGGCCCTGAGATGGTCCCCGTATCTGAAGCCTGGTGGGACTATAATAATCAATGATTATGAGCTCAAACCCCTGGCTGCTGCTACTGGACTGGCCCCGTATCCCCAGGATATTTTTGGCCGCCTCTCCCGTTACGAGATTAAAAGGGTAAAGGCCAGCGCCCTGGCCGAGGAGTTAGGGAACCCAAGGCTCGGGAACTCCATTATATTGGGGGTCCTTTCAGCCTATTTGGGCCTTGATGAGGAGGCCTGGGGTTGGGCATTTGCCCAAAAGCTTCCACCAAAACTCCTGCCTTCTAACCTGGAGGCCTTCCACCTGGGAAGGGGACTATCCTTTTGAAAGAATCCATTCCCTAAACGACGAGATGGAGGAGTTCTTCGGGATTTTGTATGACGAGGTCAGCCCCAGCGTGGATAAGGGCCTTCCTTCGAATGCTTTGATTGCGGCCTGGCCCTGTGCACCCGATGGCCAGAATATCAACCTCTTTTTTGGCTTTATTGGCGGCAAGCATGTCATCTACCACATCCCCCACATAGGCGGACCGGACTTTCTCAGGGGTAATTTTCCGGATGGCCTCCAGAATGGAAAAGGGGTGAGGTTTGGAGAGATGGACCCGCCTTCCTGTGTTTTGTAAGACCCTTTCTTCCTCTTCCTGGCAGTCATCCAGGGTGACAAGGCTTTGGATGTAGTTCTCGATTCCAAATTGCTTCAAGGCCCACCGGGCCTCCATTCGGGGTCGACCGCTGGCAATCCCCAATCTGAGATATCTGCTGAGTTCTTTAAGGGTGTCCTTTTTTATAAGGAGCTTCTCTCTCGTGTAGAGTCCTTCCCCTCGATAAAAAATAGGCCGGAGGTGGTAGTAAGATTGGAATCGTTTGCCTAAGTAGACTTCCTGAAAGATCCGCTTCACCACGTTTTCTCCGTTGAGATCGCCCGAACCATAAACCAGGTTTTTCCAGGCAGGATCGATACAGGACGAAACCCCTTTAAGCCCCCCCATCGTTTTAGCCAATCTTGTTTTGAAATCAGGGATATCCTTTTTTTTGAGGAGGGTCTCAATGTCATTAGAACAGTTTGAACCAAGGAAACGGAGGTATTGAATGGTTTCTCCTATCGAATGGAAGTGACTTTTTCTTAGAGGGGGCACGAGGTTTGAAAGGGAGAGGAAATAGAGGAGGAGGCCGGAGGTGAGGTCCCAGTCGTTGTTAAATCCACCGATCTCCTTAAATAACGAAATTTCCTCGTCCGAGACCAATACCCCTTTCCCCCCTTTAAAGCCCAGGCTATCTTCGAGGTAAAGTTGGACGGTTTTTTTAATGGTTTCTCGATAGGATTTTGTGACGTCAATCAGAACCCCATCCATGTCGAGGATGAGGACATCCAGGGGAAAGGGTCTTCTATTTCCTTTGCATTTCATTCATCACCACCGCCACAAGGCTCTCAATATCTAACCCTTGCATTCGATAAAGGTCATCCGGCTTCCCGGAGCCTCCATAATTAGTGATTCCCATCTTTCGAAAGCGAATTCCCAAACCGTGTTCCGCCAGGACGTTCGCTACGAGGCTCCCCAAACCGGTCTGGACGTGATGGTCTTCATAAGTGATGATTATTCCAGTCTTGGCTGCCTTGAGAATCGCTTCGATATCCAAATCGCTTAGACAGGAGATATTTAGAACCTGTGCTTCCACGCCTTTTTCTTTTAATTTTTCCCATGCCTGTATAGCCCTATGGACCATGCTCCCTGTAGTGATGATGGCCGCTTCTTTGCCATCCCGAACCAGGTCGGCACGGCCGTATCGGAACTCATAAGGGTCAGCAAAGAGAGGGGTTCCTTCCTCTGAGAGGAGGATGGGGAGGGCAGAGCGACCCATTGCCACGAGAAAGTTTCCGGGTGTTTTGGCCACGTATCGGATTACCCGATCCGTTTGATTGGGGTCAGCAGGGATTATGATTTTATAACCGAAAAGGTTTCGCAGCACACCGACATAGTCGATGCACTGGTGGGTCTTTCCATCCTCTCCCACATCGAGCCCGTTATGGGTGCATATGAGTTTAAGGTTCGTCCCGTTGATGTCATTGAGGCGGTGCTGATTATACGTTTCATCTACCCCGAAGACCCCAAAATCGGCAAAGAAAGAGAGGATACCCAGCGTGGAGATGGCCCCTGCAATGGTGGCTGTATTGTGTTCCTGAATCCCCCCTTGGAAAAAGTATTGGGGGAACTGTTTGGCAAAGCCCGTTGTCTTCACAGAGGAAGCCAGATCGCAATCAAAAACCACAATAGGGGGAGAGGAATCCCCTGTAAGGTTGGCCTTGGCCAGGTCTACCAGGGCATTTCCAAAGGCACTCCGGTTGTCCATCTTCTGATCTTTGGCGTAATTTCTTGGACTCCCTGTTTGAATAAAAGGAGCCTCGAGGGGATATTTCCTCTCAGGGAATGGAAATTCTCCAGCTTCTCGCATCTGGCGGTAACGATCCAGGTCATCCCCCAGTTCCAGTTCCTGAATGGCCTTCTTATATTCTTCGAGGGTGAGGGCCCTTCCGTGGAATTCCTCCTTTCCCTCCATAAAAGAGACCCCTTTCCCCATAGTGGTATGGGCGATGATGGCCGTTGGATGCCGAATTGAAAGGACGGCCTCTCGAAAAGCCTGATATATATCTTGGTAGCGATGTCCATCGATTTCTATGACTTGCCATCCATCTGAGTCGTAATTTTTCCGGATGTCTTGCGGCATAATTTCGTGGGTAATGCCGCTGATTTGCCTCTGGTTGTAGTCAATAATCACGGTGAGGTTAGACAGGCCATACTTTATGGCAAATCGGCGGGCTTCGGAAATCTGGCCTTTTTGCTGTTCGCCGCACCCCATGGTGACAAAGACGTGGAACCCTTTGTTCAATACCTTTGCCCCCAGGGCAAATCCACACCCTGCCGATAACCCCTGTCCCAGATTTCCGGTATCCCACTCCACACCCGGGACCCCTCTTTCCACATGGCCTTCAAAGGCAGTCCCTGCCTTTCGAAAATTGACAATCGCTGCCTCGATGGGAAAGAAACCGACTCGGCCAAGGGTCGCATACACACCTGGAGAAGTGTGGCCGTGGCTGAGTACAATCCGGTCCCGGTCAGGATGGGAGGGCATCTTTGGATCCACGTTGGCATAGGAGAAAAGGACTAAGTAGATATCAATGGAGGACATGGATCCCCCGGGGTGTCCTGAACCGGCCAGGGTGGTCATGGTCAGGATGTCGCCTCGGGCCAATCGGGCGAGCCTTCGAAGACGATCGAGGCCTGCTTCATCGAGTTTTTCTACTTGAAATCCTAGGCGACTCATGCCCTGATCCGCTCCCCTTTCGGGTCCCACAGGGGCTCCTGCTCCACAACTGCGTCGAGCCACTGGCCAAATATTTCGATATAGAGGCCTGTTCCTGGGACGGCGTAGTCCACAGGGAGGTAGCCGTAAGCAATGCTCTTTCCCACCGAGTACCCCATTCCACCGCTTGTTACTCGGCCTACAATTCTGTCTCCGGACCGTATGGGCTCACCGCCGAGGGCCACTGAGTGGAAGTCTTCCAGTGTCATGCAGCAAAGCCTTCGGGTGATTCCTCGCTCTTTCACATTGAGTAAGGCCTCCCGGCCAATGAACTCGCCCTTGTTAATGCGCACCGCAAACCCGAGTCCGGCCTCGAAAGGGTTGTGCTCCGGCGTGATGTCCGCGCTCCAATACCGGTATCCCTTCTCCAGGCGGAGGGAGTCTATGGCCCGGTACCCGGCGGCCACGAGCCCGTGGGGCATCCCGGCGTCCCACAGCGTGTCCCACAACCGGAGGCCGTACTCCATGGGGCAGTATAGCTCCCACCCCAGTTCCCCCACGTATGTTACACGAAGGGCGAGGACCGGGACCAGTCCGATTACGATCTCCTTGGCCGTTAAGTATGGGAACCCTCCGTTGGAGACGTCAGCCTCCGTGACAGACTGAAGGATGTCCCTGGCCCTCGGTCCCCACAACCCCAGGCATGCCCATGAGGAGGTGACGTCTTTAATGCAGACCGAGCCGTCGCTAGGGAGGTGCTTCATGATCCAGCCCATGTCGTGGGTGCCGAAGGCCGTGCCTGTGATGAGCATGAACCGATCCTGGGCAAGGCGGGTCACGGTCAAGTCGCACTCAATCCCCCCGTGTTTGTTAAGCATCTGCGTATATGTGACCGAGCCAACGGGCTTGTCCATCTCATTGGCGGTCAGGTGTTGGAGGAATGGGAGGGCCCCAGGCCCGAGGATTTCGATCTTGCTAAAGGAGGTCTCGTCAAAGATGGCTACCTGTTCCCTGGTGGCCAGGTGCTCGGCTTCGATGGCAGGAGACCAGTAGCGGGAGGCCCACCCGCGCGGACGATTAGCCTCGGAGCCATCTTTGGCATTCGTTTCGAACCAGTTCGCGCGCTCCCATCCGGCCTTCTCGCCAAAGACCGCCCCAAGCTCCTTGAGCCTCGCATGAGTTGGGCTCAGGCGGAGACCCCGGGCACTCTGCCGCTCCTCATTAGGATAGTGGATGTCGTAGTAGGTGGCACACACCTCATAGGTGCGCTCCAGGGTGAACCTCTGTGAGCGGTACTGGTGGCCGAATCGGCGGATGTCCATCCGCCATAGGTCCAGGCTTGGCTCGCCCTCAACGATCCATTCGGCCATCATCCTGCCGATGCCACCGGCACCGGCGAGGCCGTGGGCGCAGAACCCGGCCGCGGTGAAGAACCCCCTCACCTCCGGTGACTCCCCAAGGACAAACTCGCCATCCGGGGTGAAGCCCTCCGGGCCATTGATCAGCTTGATCACCTCGGCGTGCTCCAGGGAGGGGACCCGCCTCACAGCGTTCTCCATCAGGGGTGCAAAACGGTCCCAGTCAGGACTCAAGAGCTTAGAGTTGAAGTCTTCCGGGATGCCCCCAAGGCCCCAGGGGGCCGGGTTTCGTTCGTAGCCGCCCATCACCAGTCCACCCACCTCCTCGCGGAAGTAGACCAGGAGGTCCGGGTCTCTCATGGTGGGAAATGTGGAGTTCACGCCGTCGAGGGGCTTGGTGATGAGATATTGATGGGCTATGGGAATGATGGGCACAGTGATGCCCACCATTCGGCCGATCTCCGGTGCGAACATGCCGCTGGCGTTCACAACAACGTCAGTGCGAATCACCCCCTTATCGGTGACCACTTCGTGGATCCGTCCGCCCTTGACGGTGATGCTCTGGACCCGGGTCTCTGTCCGGATCTTTGCCCCGCGGTTTTTTGCCCCCTCGACCAGGGCATAGGTCAGGCCGCTTGGGTCAATGTGGCCATCGGTGGGCAGATAGACTGCGCCGAGCACGTCCTCGAGGGACATGATCGGGAGGAGACCCTGGGCGTCTTTGGTACCGATCTCCTCCAGCGGCAGGCCGAAGGTCTTGGCCCACCCCGCCTGGCGACGGAGCTCCTCCAGGCGTTCTTTCGAGGAGGCCAGGCGAAGGCTCCCCACTTCCCGCCAGCCAGGGTCCTTGCCGGTTTCATCCTTCAACCGGCGATACAGCTCCACGCTGTACATCATCATGCGGGTGAGGGAGACGGAGGAGCGGAGCTGCCCCACCAGCCCTGCGGAATGGAATGTGGAGCCGCTGGTGAGTTCCGATCGCTCCACCAGGACGATGTCCCTCCACCCCAGATCCGTGAGGTGGTAGGCGATGCTGCAGCCTCCCACCCCACCGCCGATGATCACAGCCTGCGCATGGTCCGTCATGGCAGAGAGCCCTTGCTTGAACCTCCCCTAAGGATGCGGTGAGTATACCACGATTTGCGGGAGAGGGGAATTAGGACAGGGTATTATCTTTTTTTATCGAAGGGGTTTGGAATACAAGCCAGTCCGAAGCTCCCTGCTACCCCCTCGCAGACCACATCCCCTTGAAATATGTTGAGGCCTTTCCTCAAGGCCTCATTTTCTTCAAGCGCTTTTTGATACCCCTTGTCAGCGATCTGGGACACATAGGGAAGCGTTGCATTGGTGAGCGCAAACGTGGAAGTTCTCGGATAAGCCCCGGGGATATTGGCAACGCAATAATGCACGATCCCCTCTTCGATATAGGTGGGATTTTCGTGAGTGGTAGGGCGCGTGGTTTCGAAACATCCACCCTGATCCACAGAGATGTCTACAATGGCCGAGCCAGGGCGCATCCTCCTCAACATTTCCCGGGTCACCAATTTCGGCGCCTGGGCACCCGGGATGAGGACAGCCCCGATGACCAGATCGGCGTTCACTATCTCCTCCTCGATCGTCATCCGATTTGAAATAATGGTGGTGACATGGCCTTGGGTAATGTCATGGAGATAACTCAGCCTTTCTGGATTGATATCGAGAATGCTCACTCGAGTCCCTAACCCTAACGCTACCTTACAGGCATTGGTGCCAGCCACCCCTGCCCCAATGATGACGACCTTGGCAGGGGGGACACCCGAGGCGCCGCAAAGGAGGATTCCCCTCCCCCCATTTTTGGGCTCCAGGCACATCCCACCCGCGAAGAGAGATGCTCTCCCTGCAATCTCGCTCATGGGTCGGAGAAGGGGTAATGACCCATCTCGTTCCTGAACGGTCTCATAACCGATCCCAACGATCTTACGCTCCATTAATTTAAGGGTGAGGTCTCGATCGGCAGCTAAATGGAGATAAGTGAAGAGAGCTTGCCCCGGTTTCATCAAGGGGAACTCTGGTTCCAGGGGCTCCTTCACCTTAACCACCATGGCTGCCTCGTTCCAAATATCCTCCCTCTTTTCGACAATGGTGGCCCCAGCCTTCTGATATTCCTGGTCGGAGAAGCCACTGCCTACTCCGGCGCCCCTTTCTACCAGCACCCGGTGATTATGGGAGACCAGCACATCCACACCCTGAGGCGTTACCGCTACCCTTCTCTCGCCGGTCTTGATCTCTTTGGGAACCCCGATGATCATTTCTTACCTCCACTTAGCCACACCTGGCCGCTAAGCGTTTAGCTACAAAATTGACCATTTCCTCTGTGGCTTTAGAGAATTCGGTCCCTGTCGCAACCAGCGCAGGGTGCTTATTGAATTCGTCCGGGGTCAATCCATCTTCACGATAGGCCTTCTCAAAATAGGGAATACGCAACAGTTTTTCTAACACATCCCTGGGAACCTCTTCATCGATCTGGGGTCTAAATTCCGTCCTATCGAGTAATTCAAATACCCCTTCGATAAAAGACGGGGGACAGGTGAAGACGATATTCCCGCCCGCCAACTTCTCTAAATGCCAACAATGCTTCTGTCCGTTCACGACCGGACTGAACCTCATCGAACAGATGAGCATCTTGCTGGGATAATCCCTCTCCTTAAGAATCCGGTAGGCCTTTTTGAAGATGGCAATTTCGGCCCACCGAACATCCCCTTCAGAGAGGTCAATCCCCAATGCTTCTGCCTCTGTTCGCAGGTCTCCCAGATCTCCGTAGCGTGCGGTCATATGAGTGATCACTGATCTCCAACGGGAGAGGTCCACCCCATTCCTTCTGGCAATTTCCAGACCCTCCTTCACGGCATTGGCGCCGGCCATGAATTGGGGAAGAACGAAAGAGAGGGTGTTGTTAGTTGGAATTCCCCTGGAGGTCAGAATTTTAATCACCTCATAGCCTTCCTTCGTCCCCGGAACCTTTATCATCACATTGGGACTGAGGCTAGCCAGCTCCAGGGCCTGGGATACCATCTTTTCCTTGTCTGTCAGAAATCTGGGGTCCACCTGACCGGAGAGATACCCATATCGGTATTGAGATCGCTGGAAGACCCCTAAATACATCTCAGCCCCCCTTCGAACAACCTCTTTATAGGTCAACCAGAAAAGGCTTTCCTTATCAATACCGGGGTTTTGCTCGATCAGGCTGTCCACGAACTGGACCCAATAGGATTCATTGCTTTTGATCGCCTTAAGGGAGAGGGGGGGATTGGTAGTCACTCCCCTGAAGAGGGCCTCGTCAGGATGCTGGGGATCATAGAACCTCCTCAGTTGTTCTCCGAGCTCTTCCCTCTGATCCGGTGGCGCCTTCTTTACCATGCTTTCTGCCCAAGAGGTGTAAATTAAAGGGGAGGAATCCCACCAGATCTCCAGGCCAGAATTGGTATCCATCAGTCGTTCCAAAGGGCTCTTCTTCATGTCTTGTACCCTCTTCTATTTGACTTCTTTTTTCCCTTCTGCGAAAAATCGCTTGATAGATTCGACGCAGAGGGTATTCTCCTCATGGGTGCCGAGGCTGATCCGGAAGAATCCATTGCGGCCTTTAAACGGAGCGAAGGGTTTAATCATGATCCCGTCCCTATTAAAGGCATAATCGACAATCTCTTGCCCTCTCACGCCTGCATCCGTGGCATCGATGAGGACATAGTTCCCATGAGAATAATAGGGCTTGACCCCTGGAATTTTTGAGAGTTCCCTACACACATACTCCACTTCAGCATTGTTATAGACTGCCTTTCGTCTCAACTCCTCTTCCTCATCCAAGGCCGCCTCTGCAGCGGCCATGGAGAGCAGGCTGGTGTTCCAGGGAATCTGCATTTTCCGAAAATACTGGATGAGTTTCTCGTCGGCCAAGGCATATCCAAACCGAATCCCTGCCATCCCAAAGGCCTTAGAAAAGGTGTGGGCAACAACGATGTGCTCATATTTTTTTATAAGATGAGCCTTCGA
>JACRGL010000110.1 GCA_016212365.1 Candidatus Methylomirabilota bacterium
AATGTCTATTTTTCGATGCCCAATTTGCCCTTGCATTTAAAGGGCCTTTTGGCTATATTAGCTTCATCTTGCGAAGGCCTGAGATCCGGCCTTTGCTGGCCAGTTAGGGCTCCCCATTCCTGGGGGCCTCGGGCGGTGACGGTAGAATGGGTCGGCCTGGCGGATGAAGCTAAGACCAATAATGTTGCTCCTAGCGGTCTCACTAGGCACCGCGGCTCTTTTTGCGGCTCAAGATCCGGCGGAGGCCAAGGAGGCCCGCATTACTGATATCATCGTCACTCACAACTCGGGAAACCTTCTGGTGTACGCCACGCTAGTGGGGGCCTTCACCAAAGAGGTGGAAGAGAGTATGGTGAGTGGTACTCCTACCACATTCACCTATCACCTTCGCTTGATGAAATCCGGGTCCTTCTGGCGCGACCAGGAAGTGACCTCCCTCACCGTGCGTCAGACCGTTACCTACGAACTTTTACAAGACGAGTTCCGCTTTGAACGGGGTGGAGGGGCGGACAGGCTCAGCCGCTCTACCAAGAGCTTCCAGGAGGTAAAAAAGTGGATGGGAGGGCTGGAAGGGATTAAGGTCGTCCCATATCAGGCCCTGGGCAAGGAGGAGCTTTACTATATCCAGATCCGAGCCGAGATCCGCTCTATCGAACTGGCATTTCCATTGAACTACCTCCTCTTCTTCGTCTCATTCTTTAATTTTGATACCCCTTGGGCCGATTCTCCGTATTTTCGTGTGGGGAGATGAGTAATTTTTTAATTAAGGTGAGTCCATGTTGACTGTAGAGGAGCTGGAAAAGAAAAAGCGGCGAAACCGCCTTATCCTGGTCTCGGTCCTCACTGCGGTGGTGGTCCTGACCGCGGCCCAGGTTTTCATCCAGCAACTCAAGTTTCCCACCCCCATTGCCCCTAACATCCTCATCTTTGCCCTGGTCAACGTTAACATTGTCCTCCTCTTGGTTCTCACCCTCCTGGTCTTTCGGAACCTCTTCAAGGTATACTTGGAGCGGCGAGATAATATCCTGGGCTCTAAGTTTCGAGTGAAGTTGGTGGTAGCCTTTGTTTGCCTGTCGCTCCTCCCCGCTGGCCTCCTCTTCTTGGTGGCCAGCAACCTGATCACCGCTAGTGTGGATAGCTGGTTCAACATCCGGGTGGAAGAGTCCTTGAACCGCTCCCTTGAGATCGCCCAGGGCTATTACAAGCTCTCTCAGGCAAACTCCGTTACTGCTGCTCGCTCTATCGGAGAGGCCATTGCTACTAATGATCTGCTGGAGAAGGGAAACAAGGACTTACTCCGGGCCATGATTTTGGAGAGGGGGCAGGAGTACAACCTAGGCCTGGTCCAGATCTTTTCTTCCAAAGGGGCGGAGCTAGTGAGCTTTCGGGAGGACCGGGCTTCGTGGGCTGATCGAGTCCCGGTGGATATGGTGAGGCGGGGCCTCGGCGGCGAGGAGGTGGCAACAGTCCGGCCTGGGCGCGGCGGAGACCTGGTCCAGGGGGTAGCCCCTATCTTTTCACGGGAACACAAGGGTAAGGTGATCGGGGTAGCGGCCGTGAGTTCCTTGGTCCCTGGTGGGCTCTCCACTAAAGCAACGGAGGTGACCTCGGCCCTTAAAGACTACCGGCAGCTCAAGATGTTGAAGAACCCTATTAAGGGCATCTACATCATGCTCTTTTTGATGGTTACCTTGGTGATCATTTTTGCGGCCGTATGGGTGGGGATTCACCTGGCCCGAGGCATCACCGTCCCCATCCAACGGCTGGCCGAGGGGACGCGGGAGGTGGCCTCCGGCAATTTGGGCTATAAGGTAGACGTCAAGGCCAGCGATGAGATAGGCATCCTGGTGGACTCTTTTAATAAAATGACAGATGACCTTCTTAGTAGCAAGGCGGATTTGGAGGGGGCTTACCTGGACCTCAAGAGGACTAACGTAGAGCTATCCGAGCGGCGGGCCTATATGGAGACCGTGCTTCAAAACATCGCCACCGGGGTGCTTTCTCTGGATCAGGAGGGCCTGGTGAACACTATCAACCAGGCTGCACTGGGGATGCTGGGACTGGACCCCCAAGGGGTGCTCCAGAAGCATTATAAAGAGATCTTCGAGGAAGAGGCCCTGCGGCCCCTCCGCTACCTGGCCTCCCGCATGGCAGAGGAAGGGAGGGAGACCTACGATCAGCAAGTGACCCTGAGGGTAGGGGAGAGGAGCCTCACCTTGGTGGTCAACGTCAGCGCCCTCAGGGACGGGGAGGGTAAATACCTGGGGATGGTGATGGTCCTCGATGACATCAGCCAGCTTATCAAGGCCCAACAGGCCATGACCTGGAGGGAAGTGGCGCGTCGCATCGCCCACGAGATCAAAAATCCCCTGACTCCCATAAAGCTCTCTACCCAACGGCTGCGAAAGAAGTTCACCGAAAAGGCCCCGGATTATGAACAGATTTTCGACGAATGCACCAAAACCATAATCCAAGAAGTAGATGGGCTAAAAGGGCTTGTAGATGAATTTTCTCGTTATGCCCGCATGCCCGCCTCTGATCCCAAGCCCGATGACTTAAACCAGGTAGTGGAAAAAGTTGTCCCTCTTTACTTCGGGATCGAAAAGAGGATCAGGGTCTCGTCAGAGTTGGATGGGCGCCTCCCCCTCCTAAACTTAGACGCGGAGCAGATGAAAAGGGCCTTGATAAATCTAGTGGACAACGCCGTGGCCGCT
>JACRGL010000109.1 GCA_016212365.1 Candidatus Methylomirabilota bacterium
GTCCCTCTTCTTTCAATCGTGTGGTAACAAAATATATAGCACCATCTATATCAAAATGAGGCGGTTGTGCCATACTACACTGTTTCATGGGCGACTCAAGTCTCCCCTACACAACTGTTTCTTAATTACAACATTTCGTCAAGAACCAGATTTTAGATAATTACCCCTTCAGGGAGCGGGATAACTCCCGCTCCCTGAAGTTTATGCTACTTGATCAGCCCTCCCTTTTTCATGAGGTCCTTGGTGAGGGCTTCCTTCTCCTCAAGGTACTTTACTAAGGCAGGGCCGGTTAGAAATGCGGGCTTTAGCGCATTATCGGAGAGGTACTTCTTCCATTCCGGGGTCTCGGTGACCTTCCGGAAGAGGTCAACGTACCACTCCTGCGCTTCTTTCGACACACCGGGGGGTAAGAAGATACCCCGATACATCAAGTAGCTCATGTCAACGCCTGTAGCCTCTTTCATTGTGGGAATCTTGTCCCACTCGGGCAAATGAATTCGCTCATGATCAATAGTCGCCAGGGCCCGCAGCCTACCGGCCTTCCAGTGGCCTACTCCCTCCGAAGGGTTATTCACCGTGGAATCGCTATGCTTCCCCACCAGGCTGACCGCCACGTCCCCACCCCCCTTATAGGGCACATAGATGAACTTCAGGCCAAAGGCCTGCTCCATCTGGAGGGTGATTATCTGGTCCTCCTGGGCGGTGCCGGTTCCGCCCATCTTGAACTGGTTTGGTTTTGCCTTCACCGCCTCGAGGTATTCCTTGGCAGTCTTATACGGGCTCTCGGAATTCACCCAGAGGACGAACCAGTCCAGGGCAAGACGGGCAACGGGTGTCAGGTCTCTCCAGTTGAACGGAACACCCGTGGCCAGGGGAGTGGCGAACAGGTTGTCCAGGGTCAGGGTAATGATGTGGGGGTCCCCCTTTTTGCCTTTCACGTGCAGGAACCCCTCGGCTCCGGCCCCACCGGGACGGTTTACCACGATGAAGGGCTGGGGGGAGAGCTTGTGCTTCGCAATGAGGGGTGATATGAAGCGGGCCATAATATCAGCCCCACCACCCGTCCCGGCCGGAACCACAAACTCCACGGGTTTTGTAGGCTGCCAGGCAGATGCTGCCCCTCCCCAAAGGAGCACACCCACACTAGCCAGGATTAAACTGCCGACGAGACCCCACCGCCATGGTAAAAATCGTCTTTTCATTGGTTTTCCCTCCTTTAACACCTCTAAGTCCTATTTTGGGAAGCAGGGACTTTCATAGACCGCCGCTACCACCCCCTTTCTGCGCCCTATCCTCCTCCTTTGCCACTGGCATCATCTATATTTTGACAAGCCTTATAGGGGCTCTATGCCTCAGCCCTGGGCAGTGGCACAGGGACCTCCACCGGGATGCCGGGGGCCTTCAGCTTGGCATCTATAAAGGCCTGCATCTTGGCTATGTGCTCCTCTGTGAGGTGGACAAAGCGTCCCTGGGCCTTCATGTATTCCTTGACCGGCTTATACTCCCTGGGCTTATGCTGATACTTGTATTCCCCGTTCTCCCACTCGTATAGGACCCACATCCCGGTCTCGACAGCCATCCTGGCAATATCTATTGTCTTATTGGCATCAAACTTCCAGCCCTTCGGGCAGGGGCAATGGATGTGCATGAAGGATGGGCCCTGATAGTTCAGGGCCTTCCTGACCTTGGTAATAAGGTCAATGGGGTAGGCCACCGAGGCCGTGGCCACGTATTTTACCGCCGGATGGCCCCCAATCACCAGTTGGGGCGGGTCCTTTGGGAACAGCTTCTTCCCCTCGGGGATGGCCGGACCCGGGGGTGTAAAGGTAGTGTTGGCCCCATAAGGGGTTGTGGGGGAAGTCTGTATACCCGTGTTGGCGTAGGCCTCATTATCATAGCAAATGAAGAGGGCATCGTGGCCCCTATACATCATGGCCGACATGGCCTGGAGCCCGATGTCCACAGAGCCCCCATCGCCTCCCATGACAATGACATTGGGTAAGGGCCCCTCCCACTTCCCTTTCCTAATCAGAACCTGGTAGGCCGCCTCCACCCCAGAGGCCACTGCCCCTCCATTGGTAATCTGGGCATGCATCCAGGGAACGGCAAAGGGGCTACACAGGTAGCTGGTGTTTGCCACGTACATGCAGCCCGTCGGTCCTAAGAAGATGGTGTTAGGGCCAGCGGCCTTGGCCACTAATTTATAGCATAGGGCCGGGCCGCAGCCCTGGCATGTCCGGTGGCCAGGGACGTAATACTCCTCCTTGGGGACCTTCCGAACCGATCGGATTGGTTCCAGCTTCTGAGTCTCAACTGCAATCGCCATGAGTTTCCCTCCTTTAGGAC
>JACRGL010000111.1 GCA_016212365.1 Candidatus Methylomirabilota bacterium
AAAGGGCTTTGATGAGATAAGGAAGGCCTTTGCCAAACTCTCAGAGGCGCGGAGGAGAGGCTATGGGCCGGGTCACTTCTCCTTCAATGTGGCGGGTGGAAGGTGCGAGACCTGCGAGGGAGCCGGCTATCAAAGACTGGAGATGTACTTTTTCGAGGACCTCTATGTCACCTGCGAGGATTGCCAGGGAAAGCGCTATAAGAGGGAGATCCTGGAGATCACATACCAGGGCAAGAACATCGGCGATGTCCTCTCCATGACGGTAGAGGAGGCCCTCAGGTTCTTCCCTCCCATTCCTGGCCTCCAGGCCCGCCTGAAGGTCCTCTCAGATGTCGGCCTGGGCTACCTCCGTTTGGGGCAGCCCGCCACCACCCTCTCAGGTGGAGAGGCCCAGAGGCTCAAGATTGCGGCGGAGCTAGGGGCCAGACTGTCCAGGGACTATTTATACATCTTAGACGAGCCCACCACCGGCCTCCATTTTGAGGATATAAAGAGGCTCCTCGCCGTCCTCGATAGACTCGTGGAAGCGGGGAACACGGTGGTGGTAGTGGAACACAACCTGGACGTGATCAAGATGGCCGACCATATCATTGATCTGGGACCAGAGGGAGGGGATAGGGGCGGGGAGATTATAGCCCAGGGCCCGCCGGAGGAGATCATCGAGGTGGAGAGGTCATATACGGGGAGGTTCCTCAAAAACTACATCTCTCCCTCTCCGTAGGCACGTTTCTCAACCGTAGCACCCTAGACACAAACAAGGTGTAGGGGCGGGTGGTCCGGGCGTTCACTGTCTCGCGCCCATGCTAAACTCGTTCGCGCTTATTCGCGCAAACAGGCACCCGTGTCTGCCCGGGCCGACACGGAGGCTGGCCCTTACATTAAAACTCTGAGCTCCCGGGTTTGCGATCAGATTAGCTCCCACCTTTCCTTATGTAAAGGGAATTGCAAATCACGAATCCCAAAATTTTTCACAACTTCCACCTCCTTAAAAATTTTTTTTGACCTAAAGTTTTGTCATCAAAAGAGGAAACCCTGGCGCTACTTATTGTGAAAAAAATTTTTTGAAAAAGGGGCTTGACAATATCATCGGGGTATGTCAAATATTCCCCGTTTACGTCCATAAATGAGCCATACGTCTGATTTTGCGGCCATTTATCCACATGCCCTCCTCTATGATGAACACTCTATTTCCTGGAATAGGGTTGGCCAGTCCGTATCAAATAAGGCCCTTCAGCTTATCCACAGTTGTGGATAAGTCTGTGCATAAGTATAGCCTTTGTTTTCAAAGAATTATAATCCTGATCCAAAATTGAGCCTTCTTTCATGCGAACTTATCCTGAAAGAGGGATTGTGGATAGGAAAGGAGGTCTAAGATGGAGGTTCCGGCGAGTTCCAAGGAGCTATGGGAGGAGGCCCTCTCGGTCTTGAGGGAGAAGGTGAACCGGCAGAGCTTCGAGACCTGGTTTCGCCCCATCAACTTGCATTCTGTGGACAATCATCGCGTGGAGATCCTTCTGCCCAACCGATTCTTCAAAGAATGGTTTGAGGAGCATTACCTGGACCTCCTCAAATCCACCTTGGAGGACCTCCTTTTCAGGAGAGTAGAAATAGCCCTCACTTACAATACCGGCACGCCCCAGGCCCTAATGCCTGAGGGGGAGGGGAAGACAGCAAGAAGGCTCAGCCGCAAAAGGCCGGAGCCCTACCTCAATCCCCGTTACACCTTCGACAATTTTGTGGTAGGCCCCTGTAACCAGTTTGCCCGGGCGGCCTGCCTGGCTGTAGCTGAGAAGCTCTCGAAGGCTTACAATCCCCTCTTTATTTATGGGGGCGTGGGCTTGGGAAAGACCCATCTGCTGCATGCCATTGGGAACTCCGCCTGTAATACGAACCCCAAAATCAAGCTCTCATATATCTCTTCAGAGAAGTTTACCAATGACCTCATCAATTCTATCCGCTTCGACTCCACCGCTGAATTCCGGAACCGCTACCGGGGCCTGGATCTACTTCTCATCGACGACATCCAGTTCATTGCAGGAAAGGAGAGGACCCAGGAGGAGTTCTTCCATACCTTTAATGCCCTCTACGATGCCCACAAGCAGATCGTTATCTCAAGCGATAGCCCCCCGAAGGAAATCCCAACCCTGGAGGAGCGGCTCCGGTCTCGCTTTGAGTGGGGCCTCATCGCTGACATCCAATCCCCTGATCTGGAGACTAAAGCCGCTATTCTTAAGAAGAAGGCCCAAGCGGAAGGGGTGAGGATCCCAGATGAAGTGACCCTCTTCATAGCTAAGAAGGTCCAATCCAACATCAGGGAGCTGGAGGGTTCCCTGGTCCGCCTTATCGCCTTCTCCTCCTTGACGGGAAGGGAGATCACCCTGGAACTAACTCAAGAGGTCTTAAAAGAACTCGCCCAGGAGGAGGAGAAGATGATAACCATCCCCTTCATCCAACAAAAGGTAGCCGAGTTCTATAATATCGGGGTCGACGATCTAAACTCCAAAGGAAGAAACAAGACCTTAGTATTACCCCGCCAGGTGGCTATGTATCTTGCCAGGACCCTCACTCAGAGTTCCTTGCCCGCTATTGGAAAGAGCTTTGGGGGAAAGGACCATACCACCGTGCTCCATGCCTGCAATAAGATCAAGAAAAGGATGGCCGCGGATGAGGCCTTCGGGAAGCAAATCGAGGGCCTGACTAAGAAGATCACCTCGTAATAGCCGGGCCTTTTCAGGCATTGGGGGTCACATTGGGGGTCAGACTTAAATCTTGATACTTTGGAGCGCCCTTTCTGCTTTTCTGACCTTTTGCTCCCACTCCGGTGCCTCCTTGAGATAACGACTCACCAAGGCTGGATCTCGCTGGATGTAACCCGCTACATCCTTCCCCTTTATCCCATAGCGGTGCGCCAATAGGACAAAAAGCCTCCGCGCCTGGGCTATGGGGAGGGCCTGGCTTCTCCCCCGGAGATCCCTGGGCTCGATGCCTGTTACCCCTTGCACGGCTCGGGCCAGATCCGGAAGACGGATACCACTTGGGAGCCTCCGGGATTCCACCGCCTTCTGGGTCTTCCTCTGGACCTTCTCTACAAAGGCCTCATCCCCCAGCACCCTCTGATCCACGGCCCGGTAGTACTGCTCCTGCCGTCCTTCCCCCAAAGCCTCCAGGGTAAAGGCCTCGTATTTCCGCCGAGCCCGAGATTTGTTCTCTGAGAAAGTCCATAGCACCAGCTCTGTCTCCACCGGATCATTGAGGTATAAGCCCAGGTACGCCCGGTGACTGCTCCAAGGGTAATCCTTCGGATCTTTGACGATTTTGGCTCGAACCGGGTTTAGATGGATGTATCGAACCAGCTCCAGAAGATAGGCGTCCCGGTGGCAGAGGATGGCCTTGTAGCGGCCTTGGAACAGATGGCCGATGGTCTGGTATCTTCGGTTATAGTAGCCGGTGTAGCTCTGCTGGAGGCCCTGGAGGATCTTGGACAGGGGAACCTCACCGGTCTCTAAGAGGAGGTGCACATGGTTTTCCATGAGGGTGTAGGCATAGAGGGTAAAGCTATAGCGGTTCCGATAGAGCGAAAGGAGGGTAAGGTATTTCCGGAAGTCGGCCTCCCTGTGGAAGATCTTCTGTTTCTGATTGCCCCGGGCGATGACATGATAGAAGGCGCCTGGGTATTCAAGACGCGGTTTTCGGGCCATGGTGAAACACAGAATAGCATCGGGAGGAAAAGGTGTCAAGTTTTAAGTCTGACCCCAATTTACTTGCATACATACCACGCCAGGCTATATGGCACCCCATTTGCATATATCAATTTTCGACTTGCCAGGGAAAACCCCGCTGGGGTCAGGTAGTAAGAGGTGATTGGAAGGCCTTTTTAATACGGGAGGATAAAAGATGAAGGAGTTATGGTTTCGCCGTCGAAATTTCTTGGTCAGGCCCTCTTTCCAGATCAAGTACGCCGTTTATATTGTCTCCTTTCTCTTCATCTACACATTCCTCCTGGGCTTCCTCATCTTTTACCCCCTCCAGCAGGCCCTGCAAGGGAGCTCTTCCCTAGAGGAACGGGTCTTGATCTCCCGTGAAGTCCTGATCCTTCATAAACGGCTCTGGCCCTGGTTCTTCGCGGTCATCCTCCTGGTGGGTGTGCACAGCATCCTCACCACCCACCGCATTGCCGGGCCGCTATTTCGGGTGGAGACCACCCTACGCCGGATAATCCAGGGGGATTTCTCTCAGAGGATAAAGCTCCGCCGGCACGACGAGTTTCTGGAATTCGAGGAATTGATAAATCAGCTGGCGGAGCGGCTGGAGGCATCCACCAGGGAAAGCCAAATAGCCCAGGCAGGGATCAAAGAGGAAATAAAAGAGTTCTGTGCCTTAGTTCTGAAGGACCCACTGGCAGGCCAGGAACTGAAATCCCGGGCCAGCATCCTGGCCTCTGCCCTTAACAGAATCTAACCCTTTTTCCGCCGGATGAATCCGGCGGTTCGGTCTACCTCAGGCGGACATGTGAAGCTCCCCTGGTTAAAACCGGGGGTATCTCAGATTTGAAGTAACTTTGCCCTCCCTTACTAACTCCCACTCAAGATAGGATAAGCGATGCTGGTTATGTGGGAGTTTATCCGCTTCAGGTTGGTAAGCACATCCAGGTGGATCTCACTGGTGTCAATGGACTCCCTGTAGCCATTGTGGAGTCTCTGGATGTGGTTCTGACGGAAGCGGCGCTCTGTCTGGCTTATCTCCGGCTTGGCCTGGAGGACCTTCTGGGCCAGTTGGGGGTCGTTGGAGGCAAAGGCTGAGATGGCCAGCTCCAGGTTCTGGGCCACCTTGTTATGGAGCTCGAGAATCTCCCTCATCCCCGGCTCCGAGAAGTGGACCCCTTTATAGATCTTCTTCTTGGCCAGCTCCATCAGGTTCTTGTCTACTATGTCCCCCATGTTCTCCAGGTTGTTGACAAAGGAAAGGATAGAGAGCTCCCTCTGGGACTGCTCCTCGGTGAGGGACTGCTGGGAGAGCTTAGTGAGGTATCGCTTGATCTCCCGGTCCAGGGTATCCACCTGATCGTCCTTCTTGACGATGTATTCCAAAAGGTCCTGGTCGTCGGTCTCAAGGACATCGAGGGTCTTTTTGAACATCTCTGATACCAGATCCGCCATGCGGAGGGCCTCACGAGTGGCCTGGCCAAGGGCCAGGGCCGGGGTGTCCAGGACGCGATGGTCGAGATACCTGGACTTGAAGACCCCTTCTGCCTCCCGGTCCTCGGGCACTAAAGCGGTGACAAATCTCGCCAGGGGCCGGGAGAAGGGGAGGAAGAGGACGGTGATCCCCACGTTGAAGAAGGTATGGGCATTGGCGATCTGGCGGGGGATGTCGGAGCTGGTCAAGGAGACCAGGTGCGCGAAGGGACCAACGAAGGGGAGGAAGATAGCAACCCCCAACACCTTGAAGAGGATATGGGCAATGGCCACCCTCTTTGCCTCGGCAGTGGTTCCTATGCTGGAGGCCAGGGCGGTAGCGCAGGTCCCGATGTTTGCCCCAAAGATGATGGGAATGGCAGAGGAAAGGGGGATGAGGCCCTGGAGGGCCAGGGTAAGGGCGAGCCCGAGGGTGGCCGCTGAGCTATGGACCAAAGCTGTGAATACGGCAGCGACGATGATCCCTAGTAAGGGCTGCTCCCCTAAGGAAAGGATCATGGCCCTGAAGATCTCATTCCCCCGCAGGGGAACCATGGCATCGGACATCACCTTCATGGCAAAGAATATGAAGCCAAAGCCCAGGACGGCCTCGCCTATATATTTGAAGATCTTTCGCTTAGAGGCAAAGACCATGGAAAAGCCGATCCCGATGAGGAGAAGGGCGTAGTCAAAGACCCTGAAGGCGATGAGCTGGACGGTGAAGGTAGTCCCAATGTCCGCCCCAAGGATCACCCCTATGGTCTGGGTAAGGTCCATGAGGCCAGAGCTTACAAAGCCCACCAGCATTACCGTGGTGGCAGAGCTGGACTGAATAACGGCGGTGATGAAGGCCCCTGCTATTACGCCCAGGAGGCGATTGTAGGTGAGGGAGGAGAGGATCTGGCGCATCCTTCCGCCTGCGGCGAGTTGTAAGCCCTCACCCGCCAATCGCATCCCGTATAATAGGAGGGCCATTCCCCCGAAGAGGGCAAAGATCATGTAGTTGGTCATCGGTTTATGCACCCCCGCCTGATGAATCCGGCGGTTCGGGCCAAGCGCGAAGTTTCATTTCGAGTAAAGACAAAACCCCCTTGCCTTCAGATAGAACAGAGAATTACGGGGGTAATACAATACCAGGTTCCAGGTGTCAAGGAAAAATTATAGGAGATATTTTTGGGAAATAAAAACGGCCCCTAGCAAGACGAAGCCCAGGACATCGGTTAGAAAACCGGGCTTGATCAACAGGAAGGCCGCGCTGATGAGCAGAAGCCTTTCCAGCAAGCCAGCCCTCTTTATGAAATAGCCCATGGCCCCGGCGGCCAGGGAGATTACCCCCAATGATGCGGTGATGGACGTTTCTATTTTGGATATCCCCTATTGTCCTTGACGTTAGGAGGTATAAGGCGGCTGCTACTACCGTAGACCAAAAGACGGCAAGGGATGGATTATAGCCCCTGGGTGGAGGGGGACGGTGGAGACCTCCACCGTCAATTTAGGGATATTTACCCCGGGGTACTTGGCCAGAACCTTTTTAATATCCTCATCGCTGAGCCCAAGGATGCGGATGGGGGTGATTGATCGCGGATGGGATTGCCCTAGTAGCCCTAATATTATCGACACTACCCCCCTTAATACTCCTTTCATTTACAGCACCTCCTTTAGGGAAATTATTTGATAGCGTTGAAAAAGGGTTATCCAGCCTCTATTTCATTAAATTCATATCACAAAAATATAACTGTGTCTCTCATTTTTGGATATTTCATAGGGACTGTGGTATAAGAAATCAAATTTCAACTCGAAGGGGGCCAAAGATGACCCAGCCACTGGAAGGGATTAGAGTAATAGATTTATCCCGCATTCTGGCAGGACCTTTCTGCTCCATGGTATTGGGGGATCTGGGGGCGGAGGTAATCAAGATCGAACAACCCGGCACCGGCGATGACACCAGAGGCTGGGGGCCTCCTTTTATCGATGGGGAGAGCGCCTACTTCCTCTGCATAAACCGGAATAAAAAGAGCCTCACATTAAACCTGAAGCACGATAAGGGGAAGCGGATCCTCAAAGATTTAGTGAAAAAGGCGGATGTCCTCTTGGAGAATTTCAGGCCCGGGGGTATGGAGGAGTTTGGCCTGGGTTATGAGGTGCTCAGGGAAATCAATCCCCGTTTAATCTACTGTTCCATTACCGGGTTTGGCTCTACCGGTCCGTATAAAGACAAGGCCGGGTATGACGTAATCGTCTCCGCCGTGGGCGGCCTGATGAGCATAACGGGAGAGCCTGGGGGAAGGCCGGTTAAGGTGGGGGTGGCCGTCACCGATATCATGACAGGGTTATTTGCACAAGGGGCAATTGCAGCCGCCCTAATTGCCAGGGAAAGGACCGGAAAGGGACAGAAGATTGAGCTGTCCCTGTTGGAAACCCAGGTGGCCACATTGATAAACATTGGCTCTAGCTATCTACTGGCCGGCGAGATCCCACAGAAATGGGGAAGCGGCCACGCCTCTATCGTCCCCTACCAGGCATTCCAGGCGAGAGACGACTATCTCATTATAGGTGTGGGAAATGACCGGCTCTGGAGAAAATTCTGCGAGGTCACCGGCCTGGAGGACCTTACCGACGATCCCCGCTTCGCCACTAACCCTCAAAGGGTAAAGAACCGGGAGGTCCTTGTGGAAATTATAGAGGAGAGGCTAAGGACCAGGACAGTGGCCGAATGGCTCCAGGCCCTGGACGAGGTGGGGATCCCTTGTGGGCCCATCAACACCATCGATAAGGTCTTCCAGGACCCTCAAGTGCTGCACCTCGGGATGGTGGCAGAAATGGCACATCCCACCCTTGGGGTAATAAAGATGGCCGGAATACCGGTCAAATATTCGGAAACGCCGGCCCTTATTAAAAGCCACCCGCCCCTCTTGGGCGAGCATACAGGGGAGGTCCTCAGGGGTATCCTGGGTTACGGGGAAGGGGGGATCGCTAAGCTAAGGGAAGAAGGGGTGATTTGAGCTAAAGAGCGATTCTATACAAAATACCTGACCCGGACCTTCTTGTATTCCTTGATGCTCCAGAGAAGGGCATAGTCAGAGATCCCCGTTTTCTCGGAGATAGCCTTGAGGACGGCAAGGCACTCCTCTTTGGTTCGGCCGTGGACCATGGTAAAGAGGTTATAGGGCCAATCAGGGTAGGTAGGCCGCTGGTAGCAGTGGCTCACCCCAGCGAACGTGGCCATGATAGCCCCCACCTGGGGCACCTGCCCCTCAGGTACCCTCCAGACCCCCATTACGTTAACGGAAAAGCCCGCCTTTTGATGGCGCAGCACGGCTGCAAAGCGGCGCATAAGCCCCTGGCTCTGGAAGGAGCAAGCCTTTTCTAAAAGTTCTTCCTCGGAAATGTCTAACTTTTCGGCCAACTTCTGGAAGGGACGAGTCTCCAGGCCCAGGTCCTGCTGGAGACCTCGGACGATCTCGATCTCCCCGGATGAGAGGGGCCTTGCCGGGGCCTCCTGGAACCTTCGAGGATGAACTTCATTAGAGGCCGCAGGGTCCTGCTCCCCGGTCATGTCGAAGCTCACACCAACCTTGAAGGTTCGTATGGCAGGAAGGAGCAAGGTCCTCTCGGCCTTGGCCCTCCTTTCCAGGTCTTTCACTGTGGACTCCAAATCTTCGGTAGGCGGGATGGTCAAGGTAAACCACAGATTGAGGGCATGGTCACGCTGGTAGTTGTGGCTCACCCCGGGGTGCTGGCTTATAACCTCGCTGGCCTTGTCAATCCGGGCAGGATCCACCCCCATGGCCACCAGGGTACTCTTATAACCCAGGGCCCGGGAATCAAAGATGGCGCTTATCTGGCGAATAATCCCTTGGTTTTTGAGGCGCTGCGTCCTCTCGAGGACCTCCCCTTCTGAAATTCCCAGCTCCTCACCCAGGGCCCGAAAGGGCTCAGGCACTAGGGGAAAGTGATCCTGGAGGAGGTTCAGGAGTCGCTTGTCAATTACGTCCATTTATCCCTTAATAATGCCCAGTCATTACAACATTCTAAGATGACAAAGGCTATTCCGCCTACTTCCCCTCCAGGGCGGCGATGATCTCACGGCAGAAGGCCGGAAGATCGGTGGGCACCCGGGAGGTTATCAGATTCCCGTCCCGGACCACCTCCTTATCCACGTAGAGGGCGCCAGCGTTGACCAAATCGTCCTTGATGGACTGAAAGCAGGTAGCGTTTTTCCCCTTCACGATCCCTGCCGAACACAGCATCCAGCCGGCATGGCAGATGGCGGCTATCACCTTTCCCTGCTCGAAGGCCTCCCTCACCAGCTTCACCATAGCAGGGTAGCGCCGCATGAGGTCAGGAATGAATTACCTTGGCTTGATCCAGACTATCTTATGGATGACCTCCACCTCCTCTTTCTTAAAGGTCAGGGGCTCATACAAAGGATTGAAGGACTGGAGGGTCACCAAGTCCCCATAATTGAAAATGACCTTTCGCACCCATACCCGGTCATCCCGATGGCGTACTACTGCAAGGTCATGGGACTTGGCTACCTCTGCCGGAGAGGCAATCACTAAATCCCCCTCGAATAGCCTATGTATCATGGAATCCCCTTCTATCTTTAAGGCATAAGCGAATACATCTCTGAGATTGGGGTGCCTTTCAATGAAACCCTCCGCATGGGCATGGCTTTTGCCGTAGCCAGCCATAGATGCCGGGAGGATTGGGATAGGCTCCAGGCCTGGCCATTCCAGTTTCTCTAGCTGGTTCTTGGGGATTACAATCAGACGCTCCCTCTCCTCGGGAGACATCCTCTCCTGCTGGGCCAGAAAGATGAGCCGGTTTTCGTCCAGATCCAATGTCCTGGCCAACTCCTTAGTAACCTTTAGGGATGGTATCCTAAAACTGTTCTCTATGGCCGTCACATAGGTAGAAGACACCCCCACCATTCTGCTCAATTCCGCCTGGGTCAAGGATTTACGCCGCCTGGCCCCCTTCACTAGCTCTCCTAACCTCTCCATCCCTCATCCCCCCTTTCCTTGCACTGGAACCTTTTTATAAAAAAATGGGCATGGTGTCAAGAAGAATCTTTACAAATTAGAGTTTTTTCTTGACATTTACACACAAGTGAGTTATATTCCAACTGGAGAAACGAAAAGCATGGCTAACTTAAAAATTGCCAAAGACGGAATAGCCCAAGAAGAAGGCTTCTCTTCACTTATAGATGGGGAGACCGATGGAAAATTTAAATAAAAGCAAAAAAACCTTTACAATTGAGCTTGATGGGGGAACACTTAGGGTGCTGAAAGATGGCGTTGAAGAACCGCAAGTCGCTTGCTTTTTTGGTTACATGAGAAAAGACGGCGATATAATGGTGCTGACGCCTTGGCCCATAGGGCATGCTCTTGCCCCCATTATGTCGGCAATATTCCTCAAAGAACCCGCCCTCTTGCATTTGCTCTTTGATTTTTTTCTCGATTTGGCCAGGGAGGATTTTGAGCGCTGGAGAGCCGAGAAATTAAAGCAGAAAAGCGGCGTTGGGGGTTATGGTTTCTACTTCTAAGCTATAATGAGACGGACCTTTCATGAGCTCTTAAAAAAGGAGATCCCCTATCCCACCCACCTCTACCTGGTTAAAGGGAGGCCGGAGCATAGGGAGTGCGGGAGGCTATGCCTCTTTAGAAATCGCCAGGGCAGTTGGTACTTCGAGATATACCTCTGGCTCCCCAATATCTATGAATTTACTAAAAAGGTGGGAATCCCTCTAAGGGTGGGGATTAAATTTGTGCTCTGGCACGAGATTTACCACGCCAAACTCTTCCATAATGGAGGATTTCTTATTCCTCTTAATTGCTACCCAGAGCAGTATGCCAAAGCTGCGGCTCTAAACCACGTCCCTCTTGAGTACCGAGACAAGGTGACCCAGTGGAGCTTCTAAGGCAGGATATAGCCTCTCGCCTCAAGGCCCTCGCCCTTGGGAATCGCCCTCGCTCCCGTCCCCATTTAGTTCCCCAACGCCCTGAGGCCCTCTATGGCCTTACAGGATGAGAGGCCAGAAGGCCCTGGAGGAGGTCAGGGCGGTCAGTAACGATCCCTTCCACCCCTAGGTCTATAAGGCGCCTCATCTCATGAATATCATTCACTGTCCAGAGGTAGAGGCCAAGCCTCTCCTTATGGCAGGACTCAACGTCGGCCTTTGTAAGGAGGGAGTGCTCTAGGCATACGGCGTTGGCTCTAGCCCCTTGAGCTACGGTAACCAGGTCCCGGACACGTCGGGCCAATAAGACCCCAATCCTGGTCCGAAGCTCGAGCTCTTTCACCCGCAAAAGGGCCTGCCGGTCAAAGGAGGTCACCAGGGCCTGGTCAACAAAGGAGTGCCTTTTAAGCAGCTCCACTAGCCTCTCTTCCAGGCCAGGATAGGTATCAGGGCCGGCCTTGACCTCGATGTTGAGCTGGGCCTTCCCTTTCACCAGCTCGATGGCCTCCTCCAGGGTTGGGATCCTGGTCCCGGCGAAGGAAGAGGAGAACCAGAAGCCAGCATCCAGAGCCTTGAGCTCCCGGAGGCTCTTCTTCCCTACCCTGCCCCGCCCGTCGGTGGTGCGCCCCAGGGTGGCGTCGTGAATGACCACCAGTTCCCCATCCCTGCTCATGTGGACATCGAGCTCGATCATGTCCACGCCGAGCTCCAGGGCCCGGCTAAAGGCGGGGAGCGTATTCTCAGGGGCCTGGACCGAGGCCCCCCTATGGGCTATATTGAGCACCTGTATACCATCCGCATCACCTTCATAACCGGCGGATTTAGGACTGGTAAGTGCCTTCGCCATTACCGCCCCAATTCCCTGTCCAGGCTCCTATACTGGATGGCCTCGGCCAAGTGCTCGGGCCGGATACCGTCGCTACCCTCCAGGTCAGCTATGGTACGGGACACCTTCAAGATGCGGTCATAGGCCCTGGCGGATAAGCCGAGCCGCTCCATGGCCATTTCCAGCAGGCGTTTTCCCTCCTCATCCAGCTGGCAGTATTTCTTTAGATGTTTCGGACCCATGTGGGCATTGGCATAGATCCTGGTCTTCTTAAAGCGCTCCTGTTGAATGAACCGTGCCTGCTTGACCCGCTCCCGGACTGCCGCCGAGGGCTCCCCGCTGGCCTCCCCCGCCATCTCCCGGTATTTCAGGGCCGGAACCTCGATGTGCAAGTCGATCCGGTCCAGGAGAGGACCGGATATCCGGGACCGGTAGCGCTGGATCTCGGCAGGTGTGCAGCGGCACTCGTGCCTGGGATCGGTGAGGTAGCCGCAGGGGCAGGGGTTCATAGCCGCGGTCAGCATGAAGCAAGCGGGATAGGTGAGGGAGGTGAGGGCCCGGGAGATGGTAACCTGGCCATCCTCCAGGGGCTGCCTCAGGACTTCGAGGACATGGCGATGGAACTCGGGGAGTTCATCGAGGAAAAGGACCCCGTGGTTGGCCAGGCTTACCTCCCCGGGCCTTGGGATGTGGCCTCCCCCGATGAGGCCGGCATCGGAGATAGTATGGTGGGGGGACCGAAAGGGCCTTGTAGCAAGCAGGGCAGTCCGGCTGGGCAGGAGGCCCGCGATGCTCCAAATTTTGGTGGTGGTGATGGCCTCCTCCAAGGAGAGGTTGGGGAGGATGGTGGGAATCCTCTTAGCCAGCATGGTCTTGCCTGAGCCAGGGGGTCCGATAAGGAGGATATTATGGGCCCCAGCCGCTGCCACCTCCAGGGCCCGCTTTACGTGGGCCTGGCCCTTCACGTCGGCCAGATCTATGGCGTATTGGGAAGCCTCGGCAAAGGCGGCCCCTAGGTCTATCTGAGCAGGTTCTATAGACAGCTCTCGGTTCAGGAAGCCTACGGTTTGAGCCAGGGTCTCTATCCCGTAGACCTTTATCCCTTCCACCGCCGCCGCCTCCAGGGCATTGTCAGCAGGGACCAGGATCCCTTCAATGTTTGCCTCCTTAGCAGCTACAGCCATAGGGAGGGCACCCCGGACAGGCCGGACTCCTCCATCCAAGGAAAGCTCCCCCAGGAGGACGTGGCTCTTTAATTTCTCAGGCCTCACGAAGCCCAGGGCGGCTAGAACCCCAATAGCTATGGGTAGATCGAAGGCCGGCCCCTCCTTCTTGATGTCGGCCGGGGCCAGATTGACGGTGATCCTCTTGGGAGGGAATTCAAAACCCGCATTATTGATGGCTGCCTTGACCCGGTCTTTGCTTTCTTTAACGGCCACATCGGGAAGGCCCACGGTAGCGAAGGAGGGGAGGCCTGGGCTAATGTCCACCTCCACTTCTACGGTATAGGCATCGATCCCTAGAACGGCACTGGAAAGGACCTGGGATAGCATTCAAGCCCCGCTTAGATCACGGTTCACAGATTAGGGAAAGATTTACTTCGTCTCACAACAACTTAGAAGGCCCCACGATGGCAGAGCAGACGTTGGAGAGTTCCGTTATAAGGACCACCAGGATGTCATCTACCGAAACTATTCCTACCACCCTGCCCTTCCCATCCACGATGGGGAGGCGCCGGATGCGGGCCTCGGCCATAGCTCGGGCCGCCCTTAAAAGGATCTCGTCCTCTTTCGCTACGACCACATTGGGGGTCATAACCTGCTTCAACCTCGTGGCCTTGGGATCGAGCCCCCTTGCCAACACCGATACCACGATGTCCCTGTCGGTGAGGATGCCAAGGGGTCTCTTTTCTTCGTCCAAGACCAGGATACACCCTACCCCCCTCTCCCTCATAAACTTCGCAGCCTTGGCCACTTTATCCTCTGGCCGGAGCGCTACCACCTTCTTATTCATAATGCTACTCATCCTCATCCACGGCCCTCCCCTTTCCCATGTCAAGACTTCCCTTTATTGCCGCCGCTGTTTATCGCGGCTTTTCCAATAGGACGCTACTACCGGAAGTTTTGACCTAAGTATCACGATTCATGGCCTTATGTCAATGATTTTGGAGGCCTAGAGGGCTTAGCAATAGCGGAGGGGCTAGCGATCTTCTCGTTGGTCTCGCGAAGGCGCTGAGAGGCGTCTTACAGGCATCAAAAGGTGCGGATCCCGTCTTTGGGAAAGGCATTTTTAATAAGCTCCACCTTTATCTCCCCGCCTTCAAGGCTGGGGCTCACCGCCACCACGTCGAAGCGGCAATCGACCTGACCAAGCCCTTTCTCCGCCAGGTAAAACTCGGCCACTCTGGCTATTTGGCGCTGTTTATGGAGATTCACTGAAGACTGTGGAGGGCCGAAATCCCTAGAGCCCTTGGTCCTCACCTCAATAAAGACCAAGGTATCTCCCTGATGAGCGATGAGATCGATTTCCCCCAGACGGCAGGAATAGTTTTCTTCTAGGATCCGGTAGCCCTGGCGGCGGAGGTAATCCCTGGCCACCCTCTCCCCTTTTTCTCCCAGGTTCCGGCGATTCCTCCCCATACATCAGTCCCCGGTCCTCAGTCGTCAGTCCTCAGTAAATTAAATACACCAGTAGCCCCAGCTCTGGCCGATTCCTGAAGACCCAGGACTGAAGACTGGCGACTGTCTTCGACGTGCTCCCTCACCCCCCGGAAGGTCCGGCGGTGGATAGGGGAAGGGCCGTAGCGCCGGAGGGCCTCCATGTGGTCCCTTGTCCCATAGCCCTTGTGCCGAAGAAAGCCGTACTGGGGAAACATGCGATGGTAAATGGCCATAAGGCGATCCCGGGTTACCTTGGCCAGGATGGAGGCAGCGGCAATGGCAGGGCTTTGATCCTCCCCCTTAGGCAGGGCGGCTTTGGGAAAGGGGCTCGAGGGGAGGTGATTTCCATCAATCAAGAGGTAGTCTGGGGGAGGATGGAGGGCGGTGATAGCCCTCTCCATGGCGAGGAGGCTGGCCCCCAAAACGTTAAGGGCATCGACAGTCTCGGCCTCGGCTATCCCCAAGCCCATGGCTAGGGCGTTGGCTTGAATCTCTTCAAAGAGCTCCTCCCTCCGAGAGGAACAGAGCTTCTTAGAATCGGCCAGGCCCTCTATCTTAAATCGAGGGGGAAGAATTACGGCCGCTGCCACTACCGGCCCTGCCAGGGAACCTCGCCCTGCCTCGTCCACACCGGCTATAAGCCGAAAGCCCAATCCCCAGAGTCTAGCCTCGTATCCCCTCATGGGGAAGCCTTCGCGCTGATCTTACTGGGGGTGGTAATGCCGGCGGAGAGGATTACCCGCACCCCTTCTTCCACGGAGAGGTCGGGGAAGTAGACCTCCCCCTTTTTGAAGAGGACGACCTCTCCCAGATAGAGGTTATTAGTAGGGATATACACGGCGAGGAGGTCCTCCCGCGCACCCTCTCCCCTTTCCAGGATGCTCTCCTCGGTAAGGAAACCAAAGGAATAGGTGCCGGGACGGGGATACTCTACCATTACAAACTTCTTAAAGGCCCCTCTACTCCCGGGCGAGAAGGCATCCACTAGTTGTTTCACGGCGAAGTAGACGCTCTTCACGATGGGAATCCGCTGGAGTAAACCTTCTGCCCAGGCCAGCAGACGCTGTCCCACTACATTGGTGGCGACCGCACCTGCCAAGAAGACCAGGAGGATGGCGGAGAGGAAGCCCAGGCCGGGGAGGTGAAAGCCCAGGAAGTGAGCGTAGATGGGGGCCAGGAGGCCATCGATGAAGTTAAATAGCCACCAAAGGAAGGAGGCGGTGATCAATAACGGTACTGTTACCAAGAGACCGGCGATGAACCTGGTCTTGAAACCGGCTTTGAAGGTCTCCACCGAGGGCTCCTACTGGACGAACTTCTTTTCCTTTATGCGGGCGGCTTTCCCCCGCACCTTGCGGAGGTAATACAGTTTGGCCCGGCGGACCCGGCCCTTTCGCACCACCTCGATCTGCTCAATCATCGGTGAATGCAGGGCGAAGGTGCGTTCCACGCCCACCCCATAGGTTACCTTCCGTACGGTAAAAGTGGCTCGGAGAGTGCCGCCCCGCCGGCGGATCACTACCCCCTCGAACACCTGGGTCCTCTCCTTCTCCCCCTCTAGAACCCGGACGTGGACCCGGACAGTGTCCCCTGGGGAGAAGTCGGGGATGCCCTTCTTTATCTGCTCCCCTTCCACGTACTTCACCAGATCCACCTCTAATTCCTCCTCTCGTGGAAGCCTTTAGCTATTAGCCTTTGATTTTTTTCGTCTCGGCTAATGGCCATTAGGCCAGTTCCTTCCGGATCTCCTCTAGAAGTCTCCTGTCTTCCTCGGAAAGAAGGGCCTGGGAAAGCAGGTCTGGCCTCCGAAGGAGGGTTCGCCTCAAGGCATCCTGCCGGCGCCAGATCCGTATCTTCTCGTGATCTCCGGAGCGAAGAACAGGGGGCACTTCTAAGCCCCGGAAGGAGGCGGGTCGGGTATAATGGGTATGATCCAGGAGGCCAGCGGAGAAGGAGTCCTCCAGGGCCGAGGTCTCGTCCCCTAACGCTCCAGGAATCAGCCGCACCAATGCCTCAATTACCACCAAGGCCGGTAGCTCACCCCCCGCTAATACATAGTCCCCGATGGAGACCTCATCAGTGGCTAGATGGGTCCGCACCCGCTCGTCTACTCCCTCATAGCGGCCACAGATAAAGATGATGTGCCCTTCCGCTGCTAGCTCCCGGGCCAAGGTTTGATGGAAGCAGCGGCCCTGGGGGCTTAAGAGGAGGACACGAACTTTCCCTGAACCCTGGGAGAGGTGTTCCACTGCCTCGAAGATGGGCTCAGGCTTGAGCACCATCCCCGGCCCGCCCCCATAGGGGACGTCGTCCACCACCCGGTGCTGGTCGTGGGTAAAGGTCCGGAGGTCGTGCACAGTAATCTTGACCAGCCCTTTATCCTGGGCCCTCTTAAGGGTGCTCTCCGATAGCGGTCCCTGAAAGATCCCGGGAAAGAGGGTTAATACATCATACCTCTTCAGCTTCCACCAACCCCTCTAGGAGATGGACACGGAGACAATTGCCTTCCAGATCCACCTCCTTGATAACCTCTCTGGTTGCAGGGAGCAACCACTCCCTGCCTTCCTTTTCCACCACATAGACATCGTTGGCAGGCGTTGGGAAGACATCCACGACACGGCCCCAGTTCCGACCATCCCTATCCACCACCTCAAGGCCGATGATGTCATAATGGTAATAGGTATCGGGGGGGAGCGATGGTGCCTCCTCTCTGGGGATACAGACCTCAGCCCCTAATAGAGACTCTACCGCTTCCCGGGAGTCGATGCCATGAAACTTGAGGAAAAGGACTGGCCCTTTCCCCTTCACCTGCTCCAGCCTTAAATAGCGCGGCGACCCTTCCCCTCTCCTTAGGTAAATCCCTTCTACGGCCCGGAGGTCCCAGGACGAATCCAGATAAGACAGGATTTTTACTTCACCCCTGACCCCCCGGGCCCTAACGACCTTTCCCAGGGCAATGAGACCTGGCCTAACCCTCACTCCAGGATCTCGAGGACCGCCCGTTTATTGGCCTTGGCGGCAGTGGCGGCCAGCAGAGTCCTCATGGCCTTGGCCGTCCGGCCCTGTTTGCCAATGACCCGGCCCAGGTCCTCCTGAGCCACCCTTAACTGCAAGACGGTAGTCTTATCCCCTTCAATGGCCGACACACTCACCTCTTCCGGGCGATCCACCAGCGACTTGGCCATAAATTCCACTAGCTCCTTCATGCGTGACCTCCTTATCCGATTCCCGGCTCCGGGTTCTGGGTTATGAATCACAGAAAACTGGCGCTAGGTGCGCCGGGACCTCTCTCTTGTTTAAAGGCCTGCCTATCCGCCTTTGGCGGACCCAGCCTTTAGCTCGGCGAATCTCTGGAGAATCCCTGCCGAGGAAAGGAGCTTCCTCACGGTCTCCGTTGGCTGGGCGCCTCGCCTGAGCCAGCGCAAGGCCTTTTCCCCGTCGATCTTGGCCGAGCCCTCCCCACCTCTGGGATCGTAAGTCCCTAAGGTCTCGATGAGTCGCCCATCCCTTGGCATCCGAGCATCGGCAACCACCACCCGGTAGAAAGGCTTTTTCTTGGCCCCTATCCGCTTCAACCTCATCCTGACTGCCATTCCTTCACCCCCGTGATTCAGATGTTAGGAAAAGGGGGCATCCCTTTGCCCATCTTCATGGCCTTACCCCCTTTAAGGAATTGCTTCATGAGCCGCTCGATCTGGTGGAACTGTTTGAGGAGACGGTTTACCTCGGCCACAGTGGTACCGCTTCCCTGGGCGATCCGCCTACGGCGGCTGCCGTCAATAATCCCAGGGTTCCGCCGCTCCTTAACCGTCATGGAATCGATAATGGCCTCCATCTGGACGAGTCCCCGCCCCTCTAGCTCTACTCCCGGGAGGCCCTGGAGACGGGAGACGCCAGGAATCAAGGAGAAGATCTGGTCCAAGGGGCCCATCTTCTTGATCTGACGGAGCTCGGCCTTAAAATCCTCCAAGGTAAAGGTGGCCTCGCGGAGTTTCTGTTCTACCTCCGCTGCCCTCTCCCGGCCTATGGCCGCCTCCATCCGCTCCACCAGGGTGAGGACATCACCCATCCCCAAGATGCGGGAGGCCATCCGCTCAGGATGGAAAACCTCAAGGGCGTCTAACTTTTCCCCCACCCCTATGAACTTGATGGGCTTACCAGTTACTGCCTTGATGGAAAGGGCCGCCCCACCCCTGGCATCACCGTCCAGCTTGGTGAGGATGACCCCTGTAAGGCCCAGGGCGGCATCGAAGGCGGAGGCAGACTTTACCGCGTCCTGGCCGGTCATGGCATCGGCCACCAAGAGGACCTCTGTAGGGTGTAAAAGCCCCTTTATTACCCGTAGCTCTTCCATCAGTTCCTGATCGATGTGGAATCGGCCAGCGGTGTCCGCCAGGAGGACATCGAAACCCTCCCTCCGTAGCCGGGCTAAAGCGTTTTGACAGACCTCCACTGCCGAGGTGCCATCATGGTGAACCTCCACCTGTAGACGCTCCCCCAGGGCTTGGAGCTGATCAACAGCAGCAGGCCGATAGGGATCAGCAGCCACCAACAGTGGCCTCCGGCCCTCCCTCTGAAAGAGCCAGGCCAGCTTTCCAGCAGTGGTAGTCTTGCCCGATCCATGTAGCCCTACCAGCATAATGGCAGTGGGCGGCACAGAGGCAAGGGAGAGCTGGACGGCCTTTGCACCCATTAATGCGGTTAACTCCTCGTGGACCACCTTGATTACCTGCTGTCCCGGGGTAAGACTTGATAAGACATCTCGGCCGACCGCCCTTTCCTTCACCCGCTCCAGAAAGGACTTAACCACCAGAAAGTGGACATCGGCCTCAAGAAGCGCCAGCCTCACCTCTCGTAATGCCTCGGCGATATTGGACTCTGAGAGGCGGCCATGGCCGCGAAGCTTTTTGAAGACCTGCTCTAGCTTGGAGCTCAGGCTTGCAAACACTGGGTCCCCCGAAAACAGAGGATAAAATTACAAGTGAAGCACCCCTTTGTCAAGAAGAAAAAGGCTCAGGTGCGGATCTCTCGCGGGCCAGCTTGGCTCGCGCCTTTATCAGCCTCACCTTATTTACCATGAACAAGGTGAGGAAATAGGCGGCCACGGCTGCTAGAGCACCAACCACCGTAGTGCCTACCAACAAGGGCTTGAGAAGGGGCTTGGTTTTGACTACCACCACTTTGATCCTGGCCCAGTCCCATTCCCACCAATTAAAGAGGGGTGCCAGCTTCGCCATTATCCTTTCACCACTGGGTCCACCCCTATAAAAGGGCTCAATCCTCCTCTCCAATACGACCTTTCCCACTTGGTAACAAAAGCCCCACACTAGAGGTATGGCCGGTGGGATGACCACCAGAGAACCGGTAAGGGTGGCTGCAGCATTTACACGGAGGAGAAGGGCGCTCACCAGCGCCATAGCCGTATGAAAGCCATAGAAGGGGGTAAAGCTAATGAAGACCCCTACCGCCATCCCAGCAGCGATCCTCCATGGCTCCTCATCCAAGTGCAGGACTCGCTTGACCTTCTCTTTAAGGTCCTTCCAGCTCACCCTACCCTACCCTCCTACATGCTCACCCGGGACCTTCAGGCCTTCAACGATCCTCCCCAAGGGGTAGTTCCAGTTCGGGCTCTAAACTCTCTATATATAACCAGAAAGAGGGGCCAAACTCAACCCTCTTTCCTGCCTTGCGGAGCGTCAAAATCGTCCTAGAGGCTTGAGCTGCTGCCTCTTCTGCCGGGATGGCCCTCAGTAAGGCCTGGATCAATTCCCCCCCAGCCCCCGGACGGGCCATGAAGTTTCCCCAAGCTCGGCGGTAAGCGGAGGCCGCCTGCTCCCATCTCCCTCCCCTGTATAGGGCTTGGGCCAACCCCAGGGCAGCGTCAACCAGACGGGGGTCTCTCTCCAGGATGCGCTGGTACTCCTGGGCGGCCTCGCGGTGGCGGCCTGTCCGGTTAAGGGCCGAGGCCAACCCCAGATGGGCCTCTAGCTGGTACGGGCCCTGGCGCATGGCCTCCTGGAAATGGGGGATGGACTCCCCATAGCGGCCTAGATACCCTAAAGCCAAGGCCAAATTGAAGTGGGCCTGGCCCGTCCCTTGCCCTTCCCGGAGGCCCTCCTCATACTCCATGATCGCCTCTCCGTAACGGCGGAGTTCAAAGTAAAGGTCTCCCAGTTCCAGATAATCCCAAGGTTTTAGGGTCCCTTGCTCCCGGGCTTGGCGGAAGGCCTTCAAAGATTCCTCTGGCCGCCCTGCCAGCCGAAGGGTCCGGGCCCACTGGAGGAGGACCTCCCTCTCCGCAGGCCCCTCCGCCAGATAGCGCTTGAACTGCTCGGCTGCTTCCCCATACCTGCCAATCCCCAGGAGGAGCTGAGCAAGCTCCAATTGTGCCTGGAGATGACGAGGTCGGGCCTCCAAGTAATCCTGATATTCGGCCACTGCTTCACCGCTTCGACCCCCCGAGGCCAAAAGCCGCGCTATGGCCAGGCGGGCCTCATGGTCTTCGGGGTTTGCGCGAAGCACTTCTTGAAGATAGGCAATGGCCTCCTGGCCGCGCCCTGCCTGGATGAGGACCTCGGCCACTTCAAGGAGGACAAGACGGTCCCCGGGTTTCCTTTCCAGAACCCATAGGTAGGCCTTGGTCGCCTCCTCAAAGCGAAGGGCTTTACGAAAAGCCCGTGCCAGGGCGAGCCGCAGTCCCAGATCCTGGGGTTCCCATTTCAAGAGATTCCCATACTCGCGAGTGGCCTCCTCGTATCTGCCACTGGAATATAAGGCCTCAGCGTATCCCAGGCGGGCCTCCAGATGTTGGGGAAACTGGGCTATAACCCTCCGATAAATCCGGAGGGACTCCCCAATCCGGCCCAAGGATGCCAAGGCACCAGCCAGCTCCAGTTGGGCCCCCAAGTGGTCGGGGTCATCCCTCAGGACCCGCCGGTACTCAGAGACGGCCTCCTCCGGCCGATTCTCCCCTACCAGGACCCGGGCCAGGTCTAGGCGAGCTTCAGATAGGTTTGGCCAACTCTGGAGCAAGGCTTGGTAGATGACCCTGGCCTGGGCGTATTTACCTTCCCGGAGAAACCGACGGCCCTGCTCTAGCTTAACCCGGACCTCCGGTGGATAAGTCCGCCAGATATTTCCCTGAGCGGCCTCCGGGCCAGAAGGTATCTCCCTGGCCTCGCCCGAATCCTGAACCTCCAGGGCCTGGACCCAAAGAGGCCCTAGAAGGGTCCATAGAATGAGGGCGATGGAAGGGACCCATGCCAGAGTTTTAAAACCCTTCATCCTACAAGAACCAGACGGATATCCATGACGTTAGTGTTGGTGGGCCCGGTGATCACCAAGCTCCCCAGCTTCTCAAAGAAGGGATAGGAATCGTTTTCCTCCAGGTGCTTCCAAGGGTCCAATCCCAAGGAAACGGCACGCTCCAGGGTGCCCCCATCTGCCACTGCCCCTGCGGCATCGGTGGGGCCATCGGTCCCATCGGTCCCTGCGCTCCAAAGGACCACGTCCTGCAATCCTGCGATCTTTATAGCCGCGGCCAGGGCAAACTCCATATTACGCCCGCCCCGACCTTGACCCCGGATGGTGACTGTAGTCTCCCCCCCCGAGATGAGGCAAGCGGGGGGCAAAAGCGGATGACCACTCATCCGGATCTCCCTGGCGAGGGCTGCATGAACTACCGCCACTTCCCTGGCCTCCCCCTCGATGGAGGAGGAGAGGATGAGAGACCGGAAGCCCAGCTCTAAAGCCTTTTCCTGGGCAGCGAGGAGGGCTTTGAGGTTGCTCCCCACGACCAGGTTGGTGACCCGGGCAAAGATGGGATCATCCTCCTTTGGGGTCTCCGGGACCTCCCCCCTGATCCCGGCCTTAAGATGACGAAGAATGGAGACGGGAACCTCATCCACTAGCCGATGCCTTTCTAAAATCTGGAGGGCCTGGGCATAGCTCGACCCATCAGGGACGGTGGGGCCAGAGGCGATTACATCCAAAGGGTCGCCTATCACGTCCGATAATATCAAAGTAGCCACCGCCGCTGGGTAGGCGGCTCTGGCCAAGCCTCCCCCTTTGACCTTGGATAGGTGCTTCCTAAGGATATTGATTTCCCGGATGTCAGCCCCCGAAGCCAGGAGGAGGCGAGTAAACTCCTGCTTCTCTTCCAAAGAGACCCCCGCCACAGGGAGGGGCAGCAGCGCCGATCCACCCCCTGATATAAGGCAGATCACTAAATCGTCCTCCCCTGCCCCTTGCAATAACTCCAAGATGGCCTGGGTGCCCTGGAGGCCAGCCTCATCTGGAAAGGGGTGCCCAGCTTCATGGAGATGGACCTTCCGGGTCTCGGCTAAGTGCCCGTATTTCACGTTCACCCATCCTGTGGTAATCCGTTCCCCCAGGACCTCCTCTACTGCCCCAGCCATTGGCGCCCCCGCCTTGCCAGCCCCCACTACCAGAACCCGCCGGAATTGGGAGAGGTCAAAACTATGGCCATCCGCTCGAAGCCACTTGCCCTGCCGGCTGAAATGACGCCGCACCGCCTCGGCCGGATCCACTGCCCGTAGGGCCGCCTGGAAGATTTCGGCAGCCGCCTGGCGAAGCTCGGCCCCATTTTTTTGGTTCATCTCGGTCTCAGGTCTCGGGTCTTCCCAGGGGGAAACCCTCCAAAATAGTATAAATTGCCCCTTTAGGGGAAAGGTCACTCCGCATGAGGTCCACCCGCTCCACCTGCATACCGCCCAAATATTCGGCCTTGAGGGTACTCAAGCATTCAGCCAGCCCCTCCCGATTCCTGGGAGAGCGCACCCGACCTAACGTGAGATGGGGGGTATAGGACCGCCCCTCTCTGGGGAAGCCCCGCAGACCTAGGGCCGTTTCCAACCCCTCTTGAAGCCTCTGGAGTTCCAAGGCCCCATCTTGGATGCCCACCCAGACGACCCTCGGCGCTCTAGAGTTAGGGAAGGCCCCCAGGCCAGAGAGGGATAAAATAAACGGGGGCATGGTTCGGGCAATCCCCTGTAAGACCACCTTTACCGTATCCAGGCGTTTTGCCGACACCTCCCCCAAGAACTTGAGGGTAAGATGCAAATTCTCGGGCCTGACCCAGCTTACATCAGCGGCGGGTGCCCTGAGGACCTCTTGAAGCTGGGAGAGGGGCTGCCTGAGCCCCTCAGTCAAGTTGACGGCGATGAAGGAGCGAATGGGCTCGGATTCTTTACTCAAGGTCTTCACTGCCTGGACTTCCTCTCTTCCCTTTCCCGGATTCGCGCTTTTACATGCTGGAAATAATCACTGTCTTGGATTTGGCCCTCCCGGGGTGGGAGGTGCGCGATGTCTCCCCTCACCTTGGCAATCCGCTCAGAGGTGGGGGGATGGGAGGAGAAAGACTTCTCCAGAAGGTCGGGTTCCCGCTTCTGGAGCGCCAGGAGCTTCTGAAAAAAGGCGATCATAGCGCCAGGGTCATAACCAGACCGGTATAGGTAACGGACCCCCAACTCATCGGCTTCAGACTCGTCGGCCCGGCTATAGGCCAAAAGCCCGGCAGTGCCAAAAAGGTCAGCCACTAGAGCCTTCCAGAAGGCGGGGTTCGGACCCAACAGGACTGTCGCCAATAAGTCATAGCCATACATCATAGAGAGGCGGGCAGCCCCATGGCGGCCCACCACATGGCCGATCTCATGGCCTATGACCCCGGCCAGCTCCGCCTCATTGTCTGAGGCAAGGATGAGCCCTTTATTGACGTATATGTATCCACCTGGAAGGGCAAAGGCATTGACTTCCTTGCTATCAACCACCTGGAAGCGGTAGCGGACATCCCTGCGGTCGGAGATTTGCGCCAGGCGCCCTCCAAGTTCGCTGATGTACTCTACCACTCCTGGGTCCCGATACATAGGGTACTTCCGCTCCACCTCTCTGGCGATTTGCCTTCCCATCTCGACCTCCTCAGCACTCGATATGAGGATGAGCTGGGACCTCCCTGTTGGGGACGTGGCGCAGGCAGAGAGAAGTCCAAGAAAGAGAACAACTAGAAACGATCTGTTTATGACCTTCCGTCTCAAGTCTCCGGTCTCTTCTTTCTACACTAGTCTCATATCTGCAACAGGTAGCGCCTCACCATCTCCAGGGCCATCTGAGAAGCCCGGAACTTGTTGACCTCCCTATCCCCCAGGATGCGGTGCTCCTGAGATGTGACGCCTTCCTCGGTAGCCAGGGCTATATAGACCAGGCCCACCGGCTTCTCCGGGCTCCCCCCACTTGGGCCAGCAATCCCGGTCACCCCTAATCCCAGATGGGTACGGGCCGGACGCCGCACTCCGGTAGCCATGGCCTCGGCTACCTCCCGGCTCACCGCACCCCTTGACCGCAGAAGTTCGGGTGGAACGCCCAGGAGGGCCTCCATGGCCCGGTTGCTGTAGGCTACTACCGCCCGCTCAAAGTAGTCTGAGCTTCCAGGGACGTTGGTAAGGCGGTGCCCGATAAGACCACCGGTACAGGACTCGGCTAAGGCCAGGGTCCTTCCCTTCTCCCGGAGGAGCAAGCCCACTACCTCCTCCAGGGTCTGGGCATCCCGACCAAATATATGCCCCCCCAGGCGCTCTCGGATACTCCCTTCGAGCCCCGAGAGTAGGCCCTCCACTTCCTCCTCATTAGAGCCCCTGGCGGTTAGACGGATATGAACCTCGCCCGGGTAGGCCAGCAATCCGATGGTAGGGTTTCTTGAAGCCCGGATGAGGTCCCCAAGGGTTTGATCCACGACAGACTCACCTATGGAGCAGGTCTTCAGGATCCGGGAGCGGGTTCGGGCGCCGGGTTTATAGCTCTCGCAGAGATATGGGATAACCTGCTCCACTAGGATGGGCCGCATCTCGCTGGGAACCCCAGGAAGGGCCACCACCGTCTTGGACCCTGAGCACATGAGAAGGCCGGGCGCCGTCCCTCTAGGATTCTCCAGGACCTTTGCCCCCCTTGGGATTAAGGCCTGTTTCTCGTTGTTTGGGGACATGGGAAGGCCCCTGGAGGAAAAGCGGTGGCGGATCTTTTCTAAGATCTCATCATGGAGGATCAGGCGCTTTTCCAGAACCCGGCTAAAGACCTTCTTGGTGAGGTCATCTTCGGTAGGCCCCAATCCCCCGGTGGCAATCACTATATCCGAACGCTCCAGGGCCTGGCGGAGGGCAGCCTCTATGGAGCGCTCATTATCGCCCACTGTGGTCTTGAAGTGGACCTCGATCCCGACTGCCATAAGCTCGGAGGCAATTGAGGCGGCGTTTGTATCCAGGACTTGACCTATAAGGAGCTCTGTCCCAATGGTAATAATCTCGGCCGGCATGACTCACCCCGCTTCCAGCAATCAGCCATTAGCGATGTAGGGGCGAACGTCCCTGTTCGCCCTTGGGACGACACAGAGGTCCTCCCCTACATGATTGATTATGATTCCTGCACGTAGGGTCTCGTAGGGGCAAACGTCCCTACACTCCCCCGAAAAGGGAGCTAAAGATCCGCAATGTGATATTCGTATAGGCCCCGGCCACCAAGTCATCGGCCATTACCCCCAAGCCCCCAGGGAGGATCTGGGTCTGCTTGACAGGGAAGGGCTTCCAGATATCGTATAGGCGAAAGAAGAAGAGGGCAAGGAGAAGGGGAAGGGGGCGGGGGGGAAGAAAGAGCATTGCTACCTGGTAGCCGAAGATCTCGTCAATTACGATGGGCTTGGCGTCGCGCGCACCTAGGAGAACCTCGGCCCGGCCTGCTGTATAGACCCCAATGGCGCCGAGGGCCAAGAGCAAGGCTAGATGGAGGCCCTGGGGGATACGGGAAAGAAGGAGGAAGACCCCTACACCCAGGGTGCTCCCGACAGTCCCGGGAAAATAAGGGAAGAAACCGCTATAGGCACCTGTGGCCAGGAAGAGGATGACCTTGTCCAAAGAAGCCCCACTAAGATGGATAAAGCCGCAGGTATTGCCAAGGTGATAAGGGCAGTCACCTCTCAGTTTTTTCTGATTGCTGATCGCTGCCTTTTTCGCCGGCCAGGCACACCTGGTTCCTCCCCTGGGCCTTGGCTCGATAGAGGGCCTGATCGGCGGCGTGGACCAGCTCTTCCATCCGCTTCACAGGGGGGAAGTAGGTGGCCACCCCCAGACTGATGGTGAGCTTACCCCGGGGCTGGACCTCCTCGGCCTCAAAGAGATGCCGCTCCACTGCAGCACGGATCCTCTCCGCCTGGACCTCTGCCTGGGCCAGGTCGGTCTCGGGGAGGATGAGGGTAAACTCCTCACCCCCATAGCGGGCGATCACGTCCACATCGCGGGCGTTTCGCCGTAGAACCCCGGCCAATTGCCGTAAAGCCTCATCCCCCTTGAGGTGCCCACAGCGGTCGTTATAGTTCTTAAAGTAGTCTATATCAACCATGATCAGGGAGAGGGGACGCTTGTAGCGCTGGGCCCGCTTGATCTCCGCCTCCAATACCTGATAGAAGTGACGGTGGTTATAAAGGCCGGTTAGCTCATCGGTGATAGCCAGGCGGGTCTTCTCCTCAAAGAGGAGGGCATTCTCGATGGCAATGGCCGCCTGGTTAGCAAAGTGGGAGAGGAGCTCCACCTCCTCGTTGCTGAAGCGGTGAACCTGGGCCAGGTAGACATTCAGGACTCCCAGGGCCCGCTCATGAAGCACCAGGGGAACAGAAATAAAGGAGGAATAGCCGACCAATTTGGCCACTTCCCGCCAGGGAACGAAGAGCTCGTCCCGGTGGATGTCAGTAATGGCCACCGGCCGCTTCTCCTCAAGCGCCAGCAGCGATGGGCTCCTTTCCACTCGGCTACGGATATCCTCCGCTTTTCGGATATATTCGGGGGAGAGGTTATAGCCTGCCACCACCCGGAGTTTTTTGGTGATGGGGTCCCATAGCATCAAGGAAGCCGCCACGGCATCCATTACCTGAGAGATGGAGGTGGTGAGCAGGGGCAGCACATCCTGGAGGTCGAAGGTAGAGGCCATGGTCTTCCCCACCTCGTAAAGGGCCCTAAACTCCCGTTCCCTCCGCTGGCTCTCCCCATAAAGCCGAGCCTTCTCCAAGGCCATGCCGATCTGCTGTCCTATGGATACCAAGAGTTCCCGGTCAAGGGGAAGGAAGGGATGGGGCTGCTGCCTGGCAATGCCCAGGGACCCCAGAAGTCGATCCTTGGCCTTTAAGGGGGCACAGAGTAGGTCTCGGAGCCCCTCCTTCCGGACCGCCGGGAGACGAGCCGATAAGACCGCCCCTTCCTTTATCCCAATGCGGGCCGCCACTTCCTCTAAGAAGGCCGGAGAGAGCCCGCGCTGGACCTGAATCTGAAGTCCCGCGTCTTCCTGGAATAGGCCAATCCAACCGGCCTCCGCCTCCATGACCTGGAGCACCCCTTCCAGGGCAATCTCCAGGATCTCTCCCTGATCCAGGGATTGGCTCACCGCGGCAATAATAGCGTTCAAGGCGGAGAGCTCCCGGTTTAGCTGGATGATCTCGTGGTCTACCCTCTTGGCCCGCAAGAGGGCCTTCACCCTGGCTAGGAGCTCCTCGTTATTAAAGGGTTTAGTGAGGTAATCGTCGGCCCCAAACTCCAGACCTTCCACCTTCTCCTGGAGGGCATCCTTAGCGGTGACCATCATCACTGGGATGTGCCGGAGGCGACCATCCTCTTTAATGGCCCGACACACCTCAAAGCCGTCGAAGCCGGGAAGCATTATGTCCAGGAGAACCAAGTCCACAGGCTGGATCTCCATGGCCTCTAAGGCCTCCTTCCCGGTATAGGCAAGACTCACCGCATAGCCTCGGCCTTCCAGGAGCACCTGGAGCATCCGAGCAATGTGGGGCTCGTCCTCGACCACTAGGATCCGAGAGCTCCCTTCCCTGCTCATTATTAGGCAACCTCTTTCCGGAACTCTGACACCCAGAGTCCCAACCAATAGCTTCGCCTCACCATAAATCAATAGCCTAAAAAAGTCAAGGGGCACCAAGGCATTTACCCGGTGCCCCTTGTCATTTATATCGCGGCGCGGCCTAGGAAACCTCCAGAACTCCCCTTATCTGCCCCCCAGGTTTTCCAGCTCGAATGGCTTGAGAAGGGCATCAATTGATCTAGGAACCGGCTCTATCACGGTGTCTTGGGTGCCTTGGGGATGGTGAAGGAGAAGCGGCTGCCCTTCCCCTCTTCGCTCTCAACCCAGATCCTGCCTCCGTGTTCCTCTACGATGGCCTTGGCTATGCTGAGGCCCAGGCCGAGGCCGCCAGGGGTCCGAGGATCGGCTGGCTTTCCCTGGTAAAACTTATCAAAGACCTTGGCCTGTTCCTCAAGGGGAATGCCGCCACCGGTATCGGTCACCGCCACTAACAGGTCCTCCTCCCGCTCTCTGAGCTCTACCCGTACCCTCCCTCCCCTAGGGGTAAACTTAATGGCATTGTCGAGGAGGTTTATGAGCACTTCCTTCAGCCTGTCCTCATCGGCAAGGGCTAGGGGTACCCCTTCTGGTAGCTCCAGTTTCACCTCTATCCCTTTCTCCTGGGCAAATCCCTGGAGGCCCTCCCAAGAGAAGCGGATGACTGGGGCCAGGTCGATGGGGGCCAACTCCAGACCCAACCGGCCAGATTCGATACGGACCAGGTCCAGGAGGTTACTTATCAGGCGGATGAGCCGATCGGTATTAAGCCGGGCAATAGCAAGGAACTCCCGGGGGACCTCACCTTCCAGGGAGACCTCGCCTGCCAGGATACCCAGGGCACCCTTGATGGAGGTTAGGGGGGTGCGAAGCTCGTGAGAGACAGTGGCCAGTATTTCCGACTTCCTTTGATCCAGCCCCTTGAGCTCTTCCATGGACCTCTCCAGTTCCTCCCTCCTCCCCTGGAGGTCGGCCACATGTTTGACCAGATCCAGATTGACCCCTAGAAGGTCGCGGTTGGCCCTCTCCAACTCCTCCGCCCGTTCCTTCACCCGGGCCCAGGAGGACTCCAGTTCGACGACCCGCTCGGAAAGGTGCTTAGCCAGTAAGCGGTGGGACTCCGCCATCTTTTCAAAGGCTTGGGCCAAGTGGCTGAGGATATCGGCCACCTTTACCTCCCTTTGGGGATGGTGAAGGAGAAGCGGCTGCCCTTCCCCTCTTCGCTTTCAACCCAGATCCTGCCTCCGTGTTCCTCTACGATGGCCTTGGCTATGCTGAGGCCCAGGCCAGTCCCTTCGGCCTTCCCTTCACCCGGGGCCGGGGCCCGAAAGAATCTATCAAAGATCCGGTTCAGATACCTTCGAGGGACCCCTACCCCTGAGTCCTGGACAGCGACCTGGACCTCCCCGGGGGCATCCTTCACCTCCACGGCGATGGTACCCCTTGGGGGCGTGAATTTTATGGCATTACCCAGGAGGTTTAGGAAGACCTGTTCCATCCGTAAGGGATCTGCGAGGAGTGTAGGGATCTCCTCCTTCACAACCATGCTCATGGATAGACCTTTCTCATCAGCCAGGTTTTTGACTCTTTCCATAACGGATCGGAGGGAGCCCGGTAGATCAAAGGGCTCCTTTCGAACCTCTAGCCTCCCGGCCTCAATACGCGATAGATCCAGGAGGTCGCTCACCATGTGGAATAGCCGATCGGTATTCTTGTTGGCGATCTGGAGCAACTCCCGCCGGAGATCAATGCCAGTATCTTTATCGGCGAGGACCTCTAAGGAGCCCTTTATTGCAGCTAAAGGGGTATGGAGATCGTGGGAGACCATGGCTAGGAAATCCGTCTTCAATTGATCCAGCTCCTGGAGCCTCTGGTTGAGGATGGAAAGCTCCTCGATCTTCTTCACCAGCTCGGTGATGTCCTGGATGATCATGAAAAAACCATCGTACTTTGGGCCCTCCCACATGCTGGCGAAGTTGACCCGCAAAACCCTGTCCCCATAGGGTAGGGTAATGGCCTCGTCCTTGGGGTGCCCTGCCCTGGCCAGCCGGTCTAAGATCTCCCTCACTTCGGGATGGACCTGGGGATCGAAGATCTGGAGGAAGGACCTCCCGATGAGTTCCACCTCGCCTCTCCCCAGCATCCTTAGCCCCGCCGGGTTCGCATAAATCACTTTATCAGCCAGGTCCACTTCCACCACCCCCTCCCCCATATTCTTGAGGAGGGCCTCCCGATGTCGGCGAATGGCCAATAGCTCCTTAACCAGCTCCCGCGGATGGGCCTTATCTAAGCCCAGGATAGCTTCCCCTTCGACCCTTTCCGCCTCCCTTCCCTCCAGCCTCCTGAGGGTAGTGATTACGTGGCCCTTGAGCTCCTCGATACGCCCCTTGGCCACATAAGCATCGGCCCCGATCTCCAGGATCTTGGCCTTATCCTCGGCCATAGTGGCCGAGAGGATCACCACCGGGATGTCCCGGGTGCGGGGGTTCCCTTTGAGATACTGGCACACCCGGTCCCCGTCGATCTTTGGCATTACGATGTCAAGAAAGATGAGGTCAGGGGATTCCGCTTCGACCTTTTCCAGGGCCTCTAGCCCGTCATAGGCCTTGATCACCCTATACCCTTGAGCATAGAGGACATCCCCAATGAATTCCACGTAGAACTTGTCATTATCAACCACCAGGGCCTTTTTCATGCCTACTGCCGATTCAGGGTTTCTTCTCATTTCCTGACCCCATTAAATTTTTGTGCAATCTTCGTGCCTTTTATAGGCATTTAGTGTCAACGCTTGCCAGATGCGGGTTTTTGGCTTCATACCTTTTAGAATCGTCCAGGAGACCCTGAACTACGGGGATCTTTCCGCACGAGGTGTAGGATAATCCTCCACCCTTGATTCTATTAGGGGGTCCGAAGGGGATGCCAGCCCTGAGAGGCCCTGGGCTCCTACCTCATTTCCCTGGCATAAGAGGGGACTTTAAGACCTCCGCCCCTGGAGGCGGCTCGAAGGTAAACTTTGAATCGGCCAAGCCGACGTTTAATCGCATACCTTTAATGGCGATGGCGGTGGTGTTGGCGTAGACATCATAGACCGTAGCCTTATCGACCAGAAAGGTCTTGGGATTCACTTCAAGGCTCACCTTTCCCAGGGTAGCATCGGGCCTCTTGGGGTAGAGATCGAGAAGGTAGAATCCCTGTTTGTTCGTCCCTGTTCTGGTGCTGAACTTGACATCGAAGTCGGCCCGGATGTTCCCCTTACCCGTCAGAAAACCCAAAGGGACCTCCGAGGAGAAGGCGGTCGAGACATCTTGGATGATGACTTGCTTTGACTCAGGGGTGTAGATCCAGAGGGTCTGGCCATCGCTTACTACCAGGCGGGCCTCAGGGACCTTATATTCCCAGCGCATCTTTCCCGGTCTCTTCATGTAGACCAGCCCCCCGGCCTCCTGGGTCTGTCCGAGGGACTTTAATGTAGAGACCTGATGGAAGCGGCCGGAAAAGTCCTCCACCTTTTGATAGGAGGCTTGGAGCCGATCTATCACCTCCTCCAGGGTAAGGGAGAAAGCTGGGAGAGCTGAGAGCAGGATTAGGAGTGCTGTGGGGAGGATTAAAGCGAACCTGACAGCCCACTGTCGGAGGTTAGCCATTTTTAAAGAAGGTAGTAAGGATCATCATCTCTACTCTCTAGCCCTCCTCCCCACCAATACCTCCCTGGGCTTGCCACCCTCCAACGGGCTCACTATCCCCTCGCTTTCCATCTTCTCTATCATCCGAGCGGCGCGGTTATATCCAACCCGGAGCCGACGCTGGAGCATGGAAATGGAGGCCTGCCTGGTCTCAAGCACTAGGGATACCGCTTGGGGGTAAAGTGCGTCCACCTCATCGCCCCACGGCTCCGGGGCCTCCGGTCCAGGGAGCCATAGGAGGTCCTCTTCAGGGGCAGGGCCCTGCCGGACCAGGAAGTCTACAACCCTACGAACCTCGGGCTCCGAGACATAGCAACCATGGACCCTTACTGGCTTACCGCTTCCCGGTGGGATAAAGAGCATATCTCCGTTCCCCAGGAGCTGCTCGGCCCCATTCATGTCCAAAATGGTGCGGGAGTCCACCTTTGAGGAGACCTGGAAGGAAATGCGCGCCGGGAAGTTGGCCTTAATAACCCCGGTAATGACGTCCACCGAGGGCCGTTGGGTAGCCACAATGAGGTGGATCCCCACTCCCCGTGCCATTTGGGTGAGCCTGGCAACGGCGTTTTCCACCTCGGCTAAGGCGAGCATCATGAGGTCGGCTAGCTCGTCAATGATGACTACCAGATAGGGTAAGGACCTTAGCCCCTCGCCTTTGGTGTTTAGGAGCATCTGGTTATAGGCGGCGAGGCTCCGCGCCCCACGCTCGGCAAAGAGACGGTAACGCTCCTCCATGTGGGTCACCAACTGCTGGAGCTTCCTGGCCGCCTCTTTTGCGTCTACCACTACCGGGTCTGCCAGATGGGGCAGGCCGTTATAGGCCGAGAGCTCCACTCGCTTAGGATCAACGAGCAAAAGGCGCACCTCTTCCGGGGTGGCCTTATAGACTAGACTGAGGATGAGGGCGTTCAAAAATACGCTCTTTCCAGAACCAGTAGCCCCAGCTATGAGGAGATGGGGCATCTGGCCCAGATCAGCCACGTAAGGGTTCCCGGCGGTATCCTTGCCCAAGGCCAGGCAGAGCTTGGAAATCGCATCCTGGTATCCGGGGAAGGCCAGGACTTCCCTCAAGTATACTACCGCCCTGTTCTTATTGGGGATCTCTACCCCCACTGCTGCCTTTCCCGGGATCGGGGCCACTACCCGAACACTCATGGCCTTGAGGGCCAAGGCCAGATCATCGGCCAAGCTCACGATGCGGTGGATCTTGATCCCAGGGGCAGGCTCGATCTCATAGCGGGTAATGACCGGCCCTGGATGGATCTCGATTACCCGGCCCTCAACCCCAAAGTCAAGGAGCTTGCGCTCTAGAATCTGGGAGTTGGCCAAGAGCTCATCTTCGGTGATCCCACCCTCTGGGGCTGCCGGGAGCTCCAAGAGGGACAAAGGGGGGAGGTGAAATCCCTCTGGAGGGGGAGAGGCCTCTTCGGCCTCCTCGGCTTCGAGGGCCATCCCGGCCTCAGGCGGAGAGGTCGGGAAAGCCACCTCCCGACAAGGCCGGCTATCATCCACTGCCGGGAGCCGCCGCCGTATCGTAGCCAGCCCTTTCCAAGAAGAGCGGGCCTCCGCTACCAGCCTTCCCCAGGTCTCCAGGGCAGAACGAGAGAGGGAAAGGAGGGTCCGGCGGCTATAAAGGGCCAGGCTAAGGAGGATCCCTGTTAGACTCGAAAGATAGAGGCCGAATCCACCTAGCAGGGGATAGAGGTAGCGGCTGAGCTCTTTCCCTAAAAAGCCCCCTGGGGATTCTATCCTCAGCCGTCCTAGAAGGTTGGCTTGCCCCAGCAGTGCACTGAGCAGGCCAAGGGAGACAAGCAAGAGGAGAGAGGCAAAAACTTTCAGAGGAAAGAGATCCAGGGTTTTAGAGGTAAAGCCATACCAGCCCAGAAGGAAGAGGAGTGGCGAGAGCAAGAGGGAGGCAATCCCCAGGGTCCCTAAGAGGAATCCCGCCATGTGGGCACCGACTTTCCCGACTAGGTTTTTCACCGGGGAGCCAGAACCGCTAGAAAAGAATGAGGGGTCCTCGGGATCAAAGGAGGCAAAGCTGACCAAGAGGAGGGCAGCAAAGGCCATGAGGAGGATACCCGCCACTTCCCTTGTCTTCTCGTGCCTGAGAAGAGCTACAAACCTCACACCTATCCCTTTTTTGGAAACATTACGGATTTCGAATGACCTCCTTGTAGGGGCCGACCTCCGGGCACACGCCTTTGGCGGGTCGGGCCCTAGGGCGGGGACAGAGCCCCGCCCCTACATCTAATGACTATTTTTATATTTCTATAATCACCGGCAGGATCATGGGCCGTCTCTCCATGGTTTTATAGAGGAACTTCCGGAGTATGGCCCGGATGCGTTGCTTGATCAGAGACCAGTCCGCCTTTTCTTCAACGGAAAGACCTTGAAGGACCTCGAGGACCAATTTTCTGGCCTCCTCGAAAAGGGCGGCCGAGGACTCGACATAGACGAAGCCCCTCGAGATGATCTCAGGGCCAGCGATCACCTCTCCCCTCTGCTTATCTATCCCCAGGACCACGATGACCATCCCATCCTGGGCCAAATGCTGGCGGTCGCGAAGCACGGTATCCCCTACGTCCCCCACCCCCTTGCCGTCCACGAAGACCCTCCCTGCTGAGACGTGCCCTACGATTTTTCCTGAATTAGGGGTGAACTCCAAGACATCGCCATTCTCGGCCAGGATGATGTTTTCTTTGGGGATCATCACCCGCTGGGCCATCCGTGCATGGAAATGGAGGTGTCGGTATTCGCCATGGATGGGGACGAAGAATCTCGGTCTCACCAAATTGAGCATCAACTTGAGCTCCTCCTGGCTTGGGTGGCCTGAGACATGGATTCGGGCCACCTCCTCGGTGATCACCTCCGCCCCTCGCTTAATGAGCTGATTGATAGCCCGTGCTATAGACTTCTCGTTTCCAGGAATGACCCGGGCCGAGAAGATCACCATGTCCCCCTTTTGAATCTGGATCTGCTTGTGCTCTCCCACCGCAATTCTGGCTATGGCGCTGAGGGGCTCTCCCTGGCTCCCGGTGGTAACAATCACCCCTCTCTCAGGTGGAAGGCCTCGGAGCTCATCGAGGCGAACCAGGACCCCCTCTGGCACCCGGAGGTAGCCAAGCTCGGCAGCAATCCGGACATTAGCCACCATGCTCTTTCCATTAATGGCCACCTTCTTCCCCAGCTTTTCCGCCACATCCAGGACCTGCTGGATACGGTGGATGTTAGAGGCAAAGCAGGCCACAATGATCCGCCGCTGCGCAACCCGGAAGATGTCCTTGAAGGTAGAACCCACCTCCCGTTCAGAAGGAGTAAAGCCCTCCCGTAATGCGTTGGTGCTGTCGGAGAGGAGGACCAGGACCCCCTGATCCCCAAGCTCCGCCAACTTGTGATAATCGGTGAGCTCCCCATCCACGGGGGTTTGGTCGAATTTGAAGTCACCAGCATGGAGGACCAAGCCCAGGGGGGTATGGATGGCTATTGCCACCCCATCGGGGATAGAATGGGCCACTCGGATAAAATCCAGACGGAGGGAGCTAAGCTCTATGGCCTCCCGGGGCCGGATTCGGCGGAGGTCTATTTGTCCCTGAAGGCCAAACTCCTTGAGTTTTTCCTCCACCAAGCCCAGGGATAGGAGAGTCCCATAAACGGGCACTGGAAGCTCACGGAGTAGGAAGGGAAGTGCCCCCGTGTGGTCCTCATGGCCGTGGGTGAGGACTATAGCTCGGACCTTTTCCCGGTTCTGGAGGATATAAGTGAAGTCGGGGATTACCAGGTCGATCCCCAGCATCTCTTCCTCTGGGAACATGAGTCCGGCGTCAATGACCAGGAGGTCCTCCCGGGTCTCCAGGAGGCACATGTTCATCCCGATCTCCCCTAAACCTCCTAAGGGGATAATCCGGACCCAATTGCCTGCCTGCAATGGACCTCCTTCCCTTAGAGAGGTTGACGGTTGGCGGAAAACGGAAGACGACCTACTTCTCTCAGGTTGGCATTAACTGCCATCTGTCACCCTGTCACCGTCATCGGTCAACGCTTAGCTAGGTCGGTGAGCGTGGGAGGCCACCGATACCTTGGACTTGAGTTCCTTGGTCGGTGTGGCCTCCCGTCGCAGGGCTGCTTCCAGCACCTGGTCCATGTGATCCACCAGGATGAAATGGAGGCCCCGCTTGACGTTGGCTGGCAGCTCCTTCACATCCTTATCGTTCTCCTGGGGAAGGACGATGGTCTTAATGCCCACCCGCCGACCGGCTAGCACTTTCTCTTTGATCCCCCCCACCGGGAGGACCTTGCCTCTCAAGGTCACCTCCCCTGTCATGGCTACATCCCGCCGGACAGGGGTCTTGGTGAGGGCAGAAATAAGGGCGGTAGCCATAGTAATCCCTGCTGAGGGGCCGTCCTTTGGGATGGCCCCTGCCGGCACGTGGACGTGGAGGTCAAGATTAGCAAAGATGTCCTCCTCGATCCCTAGCTCACGGGCCCGGGAGCGGGTGTAACTAAGGGCTGCCTGGGCTGACTCCTTCATGACGTCGCCCAGATGTCCGGTTAGGGCCAAGGAGCCCTTCCCCTTCATTACCGTGGCTTCAATGTATATCACGTCGCCCCCCGTCTGGGTCCAGGCAAGCCCTGTGGCCACCCCCATTTCATCCTTTTCCTGCTCGGGCTCCCGGAGGAACCTGGGAGCTCTCAAATATTTATGGAGGCTTGCGACGGTAACCTTTGCTAGGCCCTTCTTTCCCTCGGCAACCCCCTTGGCCACCTTGCGGCAGATGGTGGCGATCTCCCGCTCCAGGTTCCGGAGCCCTGCCTCGCGGGTGTATTCGTTGATGATTTTTAGGATGGCCTCGTCGGAAATCTCCAGGTGGCGGCGGTCTATACCATGCTCCTTGTATTGGCGAGGGATAAGGTAGCGCTTGGCGATGTGGAGTTTTTCCTCCTCGGTGTAGCCGGAGATCTCGATCACCTCCATCCGATCCTTCAGGGCCGGGAGGATCGGGTCGGCCAGGTTAGCGGTAGTGATGAACATCACATTAGAGAGGTCGAAGGGCACTCCTAGGTAATGGTCGGTGAAGCTCACATTCTGCTCGGGATCCAGGACCTCCAGCAGGGCGGCCGAGGGGTCCCCGCGGAAGTCGGCCCCAACCTTGTCCACCTCGTCCATCATGAAGACAGGGTTGTTAGAGCCTGCCTGCTTGATCGACTGGATGATCTTGCCGGGAAGGGCACCAATGTAAGTGCGGCGATGACCCCGGATCTCCGCCTCGTCCCGGACTCCCCCCAGGGAGATGCGCACGAACTTCCGACTCAGGGCCCTGGCAATGGACCTGCCCAAGGAGGTCTTCCCAACCCCAGGGGGGCCCACAAAGCAGAGGATGGGGCCTTTCATCTTCTTTTTCAGCTTCCGCACCGCCAGGTATTCCAGGATACGCTCCTTCACCTTCTCCAGGTCGTAGTGGTCCTCCTCCAGAATGGAGGAGGCCTTTTTGATACTAAGCTTATCCTTGGTCTGGCGACCCCAGGGGAGCTCAATGAGCCAGTCCAGGTAGGTCCGGATAACCGAGGCTTCAGCGGCGTCGGGGTGCATCCGCTGGAGGCGACCGAGCTGCTGTCTAGCCTCGGCCTCTACCTGAGGCGGCATCTTGGCCTTCTCGATTTTAGCGCTGTATTCTTGTATCTCCTGGGCCCGCTCATCGGCCTCCCCTAGCTCCTTTTGGATGGCCTTGAGCTGCTCCCGAAGGTAATACTCCTTTTGGGTCTTGTCCATCTCCCCCCGGGCCTGTGACTGGATCTTCTGCTGCATCTCCAGAACCTCGATCTCCTTGCCCAAGAGTTCGGCGATCCTCCGCAGCCTCACCACAGGATCCATGATCTCCAGGATCTCCTGGGCATCCTCCACTTTAAGATCGAGATTGGAGGCCACCAGATCCCCCAGCCTTCCCGGATGGTCCAAATTATTGATGATGACTAGCACGTCAGGGGAGATGCCCTTTCCCAGCTGGACGCTCTTTCCCACCTGTTCCTTTACAGAGCGCATGAGGGCTTCCATTTCCAGGGGTGGGGCAGTCGCCTCCGCCTCTGGGACCTCTGCCACCCTTACCTCGAAGTAAGGGTTCTTTCGGAGGTATTCCGTGATTCGCGCCCTGGCCACTCCTTGCACCAAGACCTTTACCCTCCCATCGGGCATCTTCAGCATGCGCATAATCATGGAAATAGTGCCCACAGGGTAGATCTCCTCCTGGGAGGGATCTTCGGCCTCCGCGTCCTTTTGGGCCACCAAGAGGATTATGCGGTCTCTGGACAGGGATTCATCCACCGCCCGGATGGATTTATCCCGGCCCACAAAAAGGGGCAGGATCATGAAAGGGTAAATCACCACATCGCGAACCGGCAATAGAGGAATCACTGCCGGAAGCCTGCGTTCCTGTCCGCTAGGACTCTGACCCTCAGAGTCTTTTTCTTCGGTCTTGGGCTCTTTCTCCTCTGACATGCCCACTCCTCCTCCTGATAGTTTTCTTCTGGGTCATTGATGGGCATCGACTCCTCATCAGCCCGCCTTCTCACCTTCTTCCCCCCTTCCTTCAGGGCCCTTGGGATATGACCACCTTCTGGCCCCGTTTGGGAATCACCACCTTGAGGATCCCCCCATCCAGGGAAGCCTTGGCTTCTGCACCAATGGCGGCCTTCGGTAGGGTGAGGATCCTCCTAAAGGGGCCGAAGACCCTTTCGGCGCGATGGTAGCGTTTCTTAAGGGCCACATCCAGATCCTCCTTCAGGCCCTGGATGACCAAGGCCCCTGAGGTAACATGGATCCGGATCCGATCAGGGCTCACCCCTGGCAATTCCAACTCTACCCATATAGCGGAAGGGGTCTCGTAGACGTCGAGGGCTGGGAGATGGAAGCTGGAGGGCCCTTTCTCCCAGAGCGATCCCTCCTCCCTGGGGAGGTCTAAGGCCTCCCCCCCGGTCTCCTTGGAAAATAGCAGGGCGATGGACCTCCACCCCTTACCCATTTCTATACCCCCGTGTTGTCCTGGGGTCGCCTTCTATGGCCCTCAGGGCCAAATGCCTCCAAGTCTAAGGTCCGGAGATATTCCTTGAACCCGTATGCCAGGTCGGGCCGCTTCAGGGCAAATTCCACCGTGGCCTTGAGGAATCCCAGCTTGCTTCCCGCATCGTAGCGCTTCCCTTCGAACTCGTAGCCGTAGATCTTCTGTTTCTTCAGGAGGACCTTTAGACCATTGGTGAGCTGGATCTCGCCTGCCCTATCCTGGGGGGTTCGCTCTAAGGCTTCAAATATCTCAGGGGTCAGGATGTATCGGCCGATAATGGCCAGGTCAGAAGGGGCTTTGGATTGGGGGGGTTTCTCCACTAGATCCAAGACCTGGTAGACGTAGTCCTCTAAAGGCCGGGCCTTAATGATCCCGTAACTCGAAACTTCCTCTTTAGGCACCCGCTGGACCCCCAGGATGGTGCACTGGTACTTCTCATAGACCTCCATCATCTGCTTCATACAAGGGACGATCGAATCAATGACGTCGTCCCCTAAAAAAACGGCGAAGGGCTCTTCCCCTACTATATCCTTAGCCACCAAGATGGCATGACCCAATCCTATTGGCTCTTTTTGCCGGACGTAGCAGAATGAAATAAGGCCGGAGATCTTCAAAATCTCATCCAATAGGTCAGGACGCCCCTTCTTAATTAGGGCCTGCTCTAGTTCGAGGGAGCGGTCGAAGTGGTCCTCGATGGCGTTCTTTCCCCTGCCCGTAACAATGATGATGTGTTGGATCCCAGAGGCTGCCGCCTCCTCAACCACATACTGAATGGTGGGCTTGTCCACTATGGGTAGCATTTCCTTGGGCTGGGCCTTTGTGGCCGGCAAAAATCGCGTTCCCAGCCCTGCCGCCGGGAAAACCGCCTTCCGGATCCTCATCCCTTCTCCTATTTTTTTATTTTTTATAGCATCTTTCTCAAAAAGTCAACGGGAAAACCTGATCCCGGACATGGGTATTTCTGAAAAAAATGGTTGACATCTCCCTTCCTTCTATAGTAGCCTCCGAATCGTTTTGAGATGGCTTTTTCCGGCCAAGCCCATTTTCTGGACTTCCGTGGATTATCCCTTTTGTCCCCAATGAGGACGTAGATGAGGCTTCTCCTCATTTCGCCAGAGGTGCAGTCGAGCACTTTCCGCTTTACTCCTAAAGAGGTACGGGCCTTTTGGTTCCCCCGCCTAAGCCTGGCCGCCCTTGCCGCCCTCACCCCCCCAGATGTGGAGGTGAGGATCGTGGACGAGTGTGTGGAGGGGGTGAACCTCGATGAACCCGCTGACCTGGTGGGCATCTCCCTCATGACCTATATGGCCCCTAGGGGCTATGAGATCGCTGCGGCCTTTCGATCCCGGGGGACCAAGGTTGTATTGGGAGGCCATCACCCTTCAGCGCTGCCCGATGAGGCCATCCAACATGCTGACGCAGTGGTAATCGGGGAAGCCGAGGAGACCTGGCCCCAGGTCATTGCTGATTTTAAGACCGGTCGGCTCAAGAAATTCTATCGCAGCCAGGCCAGACCCAGCCTGGTGGGGCTTCCCAGGCCCCGCTTGGACCTTCTGAAAAGGGAGGCTTACATGACGGCCAACTGTGTCCAGGCCGGCCGCGGCTGTCCCTTTAATTGCGACTTTTGCTCGGTTACCAACTTCTTCGGCAACACCTTCCGCCTCCGCCCCGTGGAAGAGGTAGTGGCGGAGGTGAAGGCCCTCCCTGGGAATCACCTCTTTTTTGTAGATGACAATATCGCCGGAAACAAGGCCTATGCCAGGAGGCTCTTCCAGGCCCTCATCCCATTGGGAAAGAAGTGGGCCAGCCAGTCTAGCCTCAACCTGGCCGAGGATCCAGAACTGCTAGCCCTAGCCGCCCGAAGTGGCTGTAGTGGCCTCTTTGTAGGGATCGAAACCCTATCCCAGGCGGCCCTAGAGGGGGTGGGCAAGTCCTTCAACCGGGTCCAAAGGTACGAGGAGTGTATTTCCCGCTTCCATGACCACGGGATTCTCCTGGATGCAGGGATAATCTTTGGTCTGGACGAGGACGATGAATCGGTATTCGAGCGGACCGTAGAATTCCTCCGCCGGAATCGGGTGGGCCTCGCCCTCTTCAATATCTTGACGCCCCTTCCAGGGACCGCCCTCTACCAGCGCCTACTCCGCGAGGGGAGGATCTTTGATAGGAACTGGGCTCACTACGATGGCAGGCACGTGGTCTTTGAACCCAGACACATGACACCTGAGGTGCTTCAGGAAGGCTTCTACTGGGCCTGCCATCAATTCTGTTCCTATAGAAGCATTCTTCAGCGGGTCCTCCGCCCTCAACCTTACTTTTTCTCCCGCCTCTATGTGAATTATGCCCATCGCCGATTCGTGGCGCGGATGCCTAAAGGAGGAATAACGCCCCTCTCACGGATTTTGTCCAGAATCCCGGGATGTATCCCCATTAAGGAGAGGCTGGATCTAATCATTCCCAATGCCTTTGATGCCTTAAAGCTCCAGGCTGAAAAGGTCTCTGGGAGGATAGAATCCTACCTCAAGATCGAGATCCGCCCTATTGATAGGCTGAGGGGGTTACGGATCGAGCTCGAGGGAGCCATGGACAAGCTAGGGGCACGAAGGCTGCTCAAAAGGATAGACCGGCTGCTCAAGAAGATAAAGATGGATGTAGTTATTGATTGCCACCGCCTTCGCTATGCCACTCCCAAAGCCCTAGAAGTCCTCTTCGCCCAGCGAGCTCAAGACCTCTTTAGGGGGGCGCGAATCCGGATCCTCAATGTCCACTCTTCCCTGCGGGAGATGCTAGAGAAATTTAACGCCCCAAGGGGCCTCTTTGAGATATCAGAAGAGGAAACAGAAAAAATCTTCCTCCGAAAGGAAAAATAAAGCTTGACAAAGGGGGATCTATTCTTTATATTTTCCCTGTTTTAGTAGTAAGCCTTTTGTTTGCTGCGGTTTTTGAGACCAGGGCCGCGAAAGCTTAGTACTAGACGGCTTTCGCGGTTTTTTTATGATTGGCACTCTGGAATACCCTTAGTAGGTAGCTAGGATCCTTTTTCAGGATCTTTGCTTCTCCGAGGCCTCTGGCATCGGGATTTTAGAAAGAAAGGAGGTAAAGCTGTGAGGAGTACCGGTAAGGTTAAGTGGTTCAACGACGCCAAGGGCTTTGGCTTCATTGAGCGTTCCGACGGCGAGGATGTGTTCGTTCACTTCACCGCCATTCAAGGGAGCGGGTTCCGTTCCTTAAGCGAAGGACAAGAAGTCGAGTTCGACATCGTTGAAGGCCCGAAGGGCAAGCAAGCCGCCAACGTGACCAAACGGTAGCTTGACGAAGATCATCTGAACCCCAGGAGACCCCGACCAGCATGACTGCGTCGGGGTTTTCCTTTTTTGGCCTTCCCTTGCCCCCCAAAGGAACTTCGGTTATAATATAGTGATTTTATAAAGCTCGGAACCCCTACTACCTTAAAAGGGGTTAGGGCGGTGAAAATGGGGAAGGGAATAATTCAGGCCCGGGATCTGGTCAAGCGCTTCGGCGAGCTGACTGCTGTAGATGGGATCTCCTTTGTGGTCAGGGAAGGGGAATGCCTTGGCTTCCTGGGGCCTAACGGGGCAGGGAAGACCACCACTATCCGAATGATTTACGCAATATCCCCCCTTACCGCTGGCGAGCTCTATGTGGCTGATTACGACATACGCCACCATCCCCGAAAGATCAAAGGGATGATCGGGGTTGTCCCCCAGGAGAACAACCTGGACCCCGACCTCACCGTCCTTGAGAACCTTCTGGTCTATGCCCGCTACTTTGAAATTCACAAGCAGGAAGCAGTGAGGCGGGCTTTCGAACTCCTCGACTTCTTGGAGCTACGAGAGAAGAAGGATCGCCTCATCGAGGAGCTCTCGGCGGGGATGAAGAGACGCCTAATCATCGCCAGGGCCCTCATCCAACGGCCCAGGATCCTTATCCTGGACGAGCCTACCACTGGCCTGGACCCCCAGGCCCGTCACCTCATCTGGCAGCGCCTCCGCTCCTTAAAGCGGGAAGGGGTCACCCAAATCCTCACCACCCATTACATGGAGGAAGCAACTCAGCTCTGCGACCGTGTGGCCATCATGGATCAGGGAATGATCCTCCGGCTCGGAAGCCCCCAAGAGCTAGTAGCTGCAGAGGTAGGGGAAGAGGTTATTGAGCTCCAGGTGGGGGAAGACGAGGAGGCCAGAATAAAGGGTTTCCTCGAAGGTAGCCCTTTCATCTGGGAGCAGGCCGGGGACACCCTTTACCTTTACTGCTCCAACGGGAGGGAGGTCCTGGCCTCTCTGGCAAGGTACCCCCATTTAAGGCTGGTCCACAGGCCCGCTACCCTGGAGGACCTCTTCCTCAAGCTAACGGGCAGGAGGCTACGCGAATAAACTTGGTTGACCTTTGACGTCAATGGGTGGAGGCTCTATGTATAGGGAATTATTGGCCCTTTCCTGGCCGAGTTGGCGCGCCTACCGGGTTTGGCAGCGAAACCTCGACTCCTACCGCAGATACTATTGGGCCAGCCTGGTGGGCAACCTGGGTGAGCCCTTCCTCTATCTTCTAGCCATGGGATACGGGCTTGGCTCATACATTGGAGAGATCGAGGGTATGAGCTACCTTCAATACCTTGCCCCTGGCCTTCTGGTTTCCTCAGCTATGTTTGCCGCCACCTTTGAGGGCACCTACGGCACATACCTCCGGATGGCCCATCTTAAGACCTACGAGGCCATTCTGGCCACGCCCCTCACCCTTCAGGATGTAGTGTTGGGAGACCTCCTCTGGGCCACTACAAAGGGCCTGATAAGCGGATTAATTATGCTCCTGGTTCTCCTACCCTTCGGCCTCCTCCCTTCCCCTTGGGCCCTCCTTTTGCCCCTAGTCCTCATTGTGGTAGGGCTCCTCTTCTCCGCCCTTGCCATGGTGGTCGCCGCCCTCAGCCCCAATTGGGAGTTCTTTAACTACTACCTCACCCTCTTCATTTCCCCTATGTTCTTCTTCTCCGGGGTCTTCTTCCCTTTGACTAATTTCCCATCCTGGGTAAAGGGGGTCTCGGCCTTCCTCCCCCTCACCTATGCAGTTGCCCTCAGCCGGGCCTTGACTATGGGGGAGGTAAGCGTTTCCCTCCTGGCGCCCCTCCTCTGGATGCTTCTACCCACCCTCCTATTTGGCTGCATCTCCCTTAGCCTCATCCGACGCCGAATCATCAAATAATCCTTGACAAGGAGAAGACATATTAGAGGGCTGAGGCCATCAGCGGTCCGCCGCCCATTCATAGTGCCGCCCTCTTAGTGAGCGCGGCTACCGCCTCGATATGGTAGGTCTGGGGATAGAGGTCCAGGGGCTGGACCTCGAGGCACCTGTAGCCCCGGCTACAGAAGCGCGAGAGGTCTCGAGCCAGGGTGCTGGGGTCACAAGAAACGTATATAATCCTTTCGGGCTTAAGTCGCAAGAGGCCCTCCAGGGCTCGCCTAGTGAGACCCTGGCGGGGGGGATCCAAGACCACCAGGTCCCATTTATCCCTCACCAGGGAAGACTCCAGGGCCTCTTCCAACGCCATATTCCAAACCTCGCAGTTTTCGATCCCATTTGCCCCTAGATTATACAGGGCATCGGCCACTGCCTGCATATCAAGCTCCACTCCCACCGTCCTCTTGGACCTCTGGGCCAGAGGAAGGGTGAAGGTGCCAACCCCAGCATAGAGGTCCAGGACCGCCTCCTCACCGGTCAGGGCAGCGTATTCTAAGACCTTATCCACTAATGCCTCAGCCGCGGCCGTAGCCACCTGAAAGAAGGAACCAGCACTAACGCATAGATGGAGCCCACCGACTCCCGCAGTGACATGGCCCCGGCCCCAAACACTGATAGAGCTCTTGCCTTCCTTTCGCTCCTTATCTTGATAGACGATCCCTTGGAGGAAAGGCAGTTCGGGCCTCAGGCTTTGCCCCACGAACTCACCCACCTTGGTCTCCATCCTAGGACCCAGGAGGTAAAGCAGGACCTCCTTTTCGCCGGCACCAGCTATAAGTTGAATCTCGTGCAAGGAAGAGAGGAGGCTGGGCAGCCTGGGATCCCTTGCCAACAGGCCACGGAGGATGGTGAGGACTTGGTTCAGGCACCCTTGGAGGAGGGGGCACTCGCTCACCTCCACCACCTGATTGGAGCGGCTCTTGTAAAACCCCAGGATAAGACCCCTACCCCCGGCCTCGATTTTGAGCTGGGCCCGAGCCCGGTAGTTCCAAGGGCTTAAAGGGGCCAAGGTAGGGTGGATAGGGACCTCTGGGATCCTCCCCACCTTCGCCAGCAATTCCTGTAGGATTGTCCTTTTTGCCTTCACCTGGGCCTGGTATTCCAGGTGCTGCCAATGGCAGCCCCCGCACCTCCCGAATATAGGGCAAAGGGGATTGCCTCGCAGAGGCGAAGGCTCTAAGACCTCCAAGGCTTGGGCCCGAAGGAAATCGGGCTTCGCCTCCGTAATCCGGGCCAGGACCCGGTCTCCAGGGGCTGTGAAAGGGACAAAGACCGCTCTGCCCTCCTTGTCCCGTCCCAGGCCGTCGCCCCGGTAAACCAGTTTCTCGATGGTTAATGGGATTGCCTCGTTTTTGATTTGATTTCTCCCTCCCTTTGGCCTATCCTATCGGGGATTATCCTAAAGGGGGCAGATGGATGATTAAGACCAGGATTCATAAACCTGTGGATGCCCTCTCCTTCTTTTTCCTCCTCTTCCTTGTCCTTCTGGTGTTACTCTATTACGACCGGATCCCCGACCTCTGGCCCCGCATGGTCCGATATTTCTTATTAATGGGCCTCCTCGCAGGCCCGGTCTATGCCCGAGGAGTCTGGGATGGCCCCTTCCTCCGGTTTCTCCACTCCTTTATGCCTGTGGCCCTCGTCGCCCTGATCTACGACTCCATGGATATGGTCCCATACATCAATCCCCAGGACCGGGATGGCTGGCTCATCCAGCTTGACCTCTATCTCCTCGGCACTCATCCTACTGTGTGGCTAGAACGAATCACCGCACCCTGGCTCACCGAGCTAATGCAGGTATCCTATACCGCCTACTATTTCATGCCCATTATCCTGGCCGGGGTCCTTTACCGGCAGGGCCGGGATGAGGAGTTCGATATCACCGTTTTTAGCACTATCCTTAGCCTCTATATCTCCTTTATCGGCTACATGTTGGTCCCGGCCCTGGGACCACGCTTCACCCTCGCCAATTTACAAAAAATAGAACTCAAGGGTCTCCTCCTGGCAGAGCCCATCCGCCAAACCCTGGACTTCCTGGAAGGGATCAAGCGAGACGCCTTCCCCAGCGGCCACACGGCAGTGGTTGTTGTCGTCCTCTACTTCGCCCACCGTTACCAGCGGAGCCTCTATTATATATTTCTCCCCTTCGTATTAGCCCTCGTCTTTTCTACGGTCTATGCCCGCTACCACTATGTAGTGGACGTCCTGGCCGGCCTTTTATTGGCGCTGTTCTGCGTCCTCCTGGGCCCGCGCCTTTCTGCCACTTTTAAAAGGCTCATCTAGACCTCACCCTCGAAGACCCGATACCGCTTGTAAGGCCTGGCTCCCCAAAAGGCCGCCACCCGGTGGAGGAGGA
>JACRGL010000108.1 GCA_016212365.1 Candidatus Methylomirabilota bacterium
AGCGGAGCGGTCCTGAGTGAAACGAAGGAACTGGATTCCTCGCTCTGCTCGGAACAGGCTCCGGATCTCTCGGATGAGACCCTTCGCTCCGCTCAGGGTAAATGCGCCCAATATGTTAAAATTCAAAATTGGTCGCATTTAGTCCCTTAAAAGCCCTGGGGATTTCCCATTCGTGCACGGTTGAAACCGTGCCTACAAAGGGTTGTAGGCACGAATTTATTCGTGCCAGCTACATTCGGCTTGAAAATATTTTCCATGTGTGTTAAAAGTCTATCGCCGAGGCGTTGAAAAAATCATGCGAAAGTCTTATCAGGCCCAATAAATTGACCATTCATGGAGCGTAAATGGAAGGGCTTTATGACCTCATCATTATCGGAGGCGGGCCGGCAGGCCTGACGGCCGGGATCTACTCGGCGAGATCGCGGCTCAACACCCTGCTTATAGAGCGGATGGCCTTAGGGGGCCAGGTGATTACCACCGAGCTGGTAGAGAACTACCCCGGCTTCCCGGAGGGGATCGGGGGCTACGAGCTGGGGGAGAGAATGGCCAAGCAGGCGGAGAGGTTCGGTCTAAAGACCGCCTACGCTGAGGTTACTGGCCTCTCCGTAAAGGATCGTATAAAAGAGGTCAGGACTCCCGAGGGACTCTACCAGGCCAGGGCGGTGATCATTGCAACCGGCGCTGATCCCGCCACCCTGGGCGTTCCCGGCGAGGAGCGCCTCCGGGGAAGGGGGGTTTCCTACTGCGCCACATGCGATGGGGCCTTCTTTACCGATCTTCCCATTGCAGTGGTGGGGGGCGGCGACACCGCCGTGGAGGAGGGCGTATACCTCACCCGATACGCCTCCTCGGTTACCATCATCCACCGCCGGGCAGAGCTCCGGGCCACCAAGGTCATCCAGGAGCGGGCCTTTGCCAATCCCAAGGTCCACTTTATATGGGACACGGTGGTCACTGAAATCCTCGGGGATAACCAGGTAGAGGGGCTTGGGTTAAAGAATGTCAAGACGGCAGAAGCATCGGAGCTCAAGGTAGCGGGGGTCTTTATCTTTACAGGCATGAAACCCAACACTGCCTTTCTGAAGGGCACCTTGGAACTCGACGAGCGGGGCTTCATAGTCACCGACGAGAACCTTATGACCTCTATTCCAGGCGTCTTCGCGGCCGGGGATGTGAGAAAGACGAATCTACGTCAGGTAGCGGTTTCGGTGGGGGAGGGGGCCCTGGCCGCCTATTTAGCCGAGAAATACCTGGAAAGGATAGGGCAGTGAGGGACAACAGGCTCTTCGAGCTTATAGCCTCCGATTTAGTCCAAGTGGAGGAGAGGCTTAAACAGGGGATTAACTCCGATTCGAAACTCATCTCGGAAATCAGTGCCTATGTCCTTGGGGCTGGAGGGAAGCGGCTCCGCTCTGCCCTGGTCCTCCTGGCGGCCAGGCTCTGCGGCTACCAGGATGGGGGTCAGCATATCAAGCTGGCCTCCCTGGTGGAATATCTGCATGCCGCCACCCTTATCCACGACGATATCATAGACAACGCCGATAAGAGGAGGGGTAAGCCTTCGGCCAACTGCCAATGGGGGAGCGGGATCTCCGTCCTGGTGGGGGATTACCTGTTTTCCCGCTCAGTGCAGATGCTCATCGAAGACCGGGACTTCGAGGTGATGAAGGCCTTCGCCGACGCTACCGTCAGCATGACCGAGGGTGAGGTGATGGAGCTGGAGATGCAGCGTAATGCTGACATCACCCATGAGGAATACTTCCGGATCATTACTGCCAAGACGGCAGCCCTCATCTCCGCTGCCTGCCGGGCGGGGGCACTGGTCGCTCGAGCGACGCAGGAAAAAGTAGAGGCCCTGGCCGCCTTCGGACTGAACCTGGGGATTGCCTTCCAGCTAGTAGACGACGCCTTGGACTTCGTGGCCGAGGAGGAGCGCCTGGGTAAGCCGGTTGGAAATGACCTCAAGGAAGGTAAAATCACCTATCCCCTGATTTATGTATTGAATCACGGGGCCGAGGAGGATCGGCGGCACTTGCGGGCGCTGGCCACTAGGGAGACCCTCAGCGCGGAGGATTTAGAGGAGGTCCGCGGCCTGGTGAAGAAGTACCGGGCGGTGGAGGCCACATTAGAGGTAGTGAGGTCTTATCTGGAGCAGGCCAAGGCGAACCTTCATGTATTCCCGGAATCCCCTGTCCGGCTTACCCTGGAGGCCATCGCCGAGTTTGTGGTGGAACGGGACCGCTGAGGCAGCCTTTGAATATGCGACGCTGCCCGCTCCGGCGATGGCCTGGCCCAGGAGGCCCTCCGGACTCTGGGAAGGTATTTAGGGATCGGTCTGGCCAGCCTGGTGAACGTGATTAGCCCTGAGGTGATCATTATCGGGGGAGGCCTGGCGACCGCAGGTGAAATCCTCTTAGGCCCAGCGTGCGAGGAGCTTAGCAGGCGGGCATTCCCTATTTTGGCTGAATCGACAAAGGTTGTCCTTTCCGCTTTAGGTGAGGAGGCCGGGGCCATCGGGGCTGCGGGATTGGCGTTACAGAGTCTTGGGTTCATTGAAGGTCATGAGTAAGAAAAAGTCGGTATGGCGCGAATACGCTGAGGCCTTTGTCATTGCCGTAGTTTTGGCCTTGGTGATTCGGACCTTTGTTGTCCAGGCATTCAAGATCCCCTCGGGGTCCATGCTCCCCACCCTGCAGGTTGGCGACCACATCCTGGTTAACAAGTTTATCTACAAATTCACGCGGCCAGAGCGGGGGGAAATCGTCGTTTTTAAATTCCCCCAAGACGAAGGCAGGGACTTTATCAAGCGGGTAATCGGGCTACCCGGTGAGACCGTTGAGGTTCGTCAGAAGCGGGTTTACATTAATGGTCGACTGCTGGAGGAGCCCTATGCCATTCACCAGGATAGTGCTGTCTACGACAATCCCCATTCCCCCCGGGACAATTACGAGCCCATCCTGGTGCCCGAAGGGTCCCTCTTCATGATGGGCGATAACCACGACCACAGCATGGACAGTCGGTTTTGGGGCTTCCTTGACCAGAAGAAAGTAAAGGGTAAAGCCTTCATCATTTACTGGTCCTGGGACAAGGGGCGCTTTCGTCCACGGTGGGACCGGATCGGCAAGCTGGTCCATTAATAGTCCAATGTCCAATGTCCGAAGTCCAATGTCCAATGTCCAATGTCCAATGTCCAATGTCCAAAGTCCAAAAAGCTGGGGCTAGGCTTAAGACCCGGACCTCCCCAATAGACATTAAAAATGCTAATCCCAGGAACTCCCCTCCCCTGGCGGGAGGGGATTAAGGGGAGGGGGAACATTATGGTGATGAGTCCACCCTCACCGCAACCCTCTCCCATCAAGGGAGAGGGGTAAATTAGGGATGTCAATGTCTATTTTTCGAGTACCCTTTTCCCCTTGAC
>JACRGL010000112.1 GCA_016212365.1 Candidatus Methylomirabilota bacterium
GAGAAGGGGATAAACCTGGAGATAGCCATCTCGCCGGACTTCCCACTCTTGGAGGGTGATCCAGAGAAGATACACCTCCTCCTATATAACCTGGTGGACAACGCCGTTAAGTTTAATGAGCGGGGAGGTCGCCTCGTCATTCGAGCCCAGCCAGGGCCCAGGATGGCGGAACTTACTGTATACAACAGCCGCGGGGATATCCCCGAGGAGAGACTTTCTTACCTCCTTGAGCCCTTCACACAGGCCGATATGAGCATGACCAGAACTGCAGGGGGGCTCGGCATCGGCCTGGCCGTGGCCAAGGCCATCGTTGAGACCTGCCATGGGGAGCTCCGGATAGAGAGCGGGAGGGGATCGGGGACTGCGGTCACCATCCGGCTGCCCTGGAGACTCCCTGAATTGTTGACGGATGACCGTTGACTGTTTGAAAGAGGTCATGAACCATCGCCCCTCCCTCTATCTCATCGACGGGAGCTCTTATATTTACCGGGCCTTCCATGCGTTACCCCCCCTTTCCAATTCCAAAGGCCTCCCCACCCATGCCGTTTATGGCTTCACCAGTATGCTCCTAAAAATGGTGCGGGAGAAGAGGCCAGAATACCTGGCCATCGCCTTCGATAGCCCGGGAGAAACAGCCCGCCATCGCGATTACCGGCCCTATAAGGCCCAGCGGCCCCCTATGCCTGATGTCCTGGCAGTTCAAATCCCTTATATCCACCGGGTGGTGGAGGCCCTCCGCATCCCGGTGCTGGCGGCCGAGGGTTATGAGGCCGATGATATTCTAGGGACTATAGCCCGTCGGGCTGAGGCGGATGGTTTCAGCGTAACCATAGTCACGGGCGACAAGGACACCCTGCAGTTAGTAGGGCCTCATGTCCTGGTCTACGACCCTGTGCGGGAGAGGCTCTATGGTGAGGGGGAGGTTCGGGAGCGCTTCGGCGTTTCCCCACCCCAGGTGCCGGAGATAATGGGCCTTCAAGGCGATCCTATTGACAATATCCCGGGGGTCCCGGGGATTGGTGAGAAGACGGCAGGTTCTCTCGTCGCCGAGTTTGGGACCATCGAAGGTCTCCTGGCCAACTTGGAAAGGGTGAAGCGTCCCAAACTCCGGGAGACCCTGAAGGAGCATGCCCCCCTCGCCCGGTTGAGCCGAGAGCTGGCCTTGCTTAAGACCGACCTCCCCTTGGCCATCGACTATGCCGAGATTAAGCTTTCCGAGCCAGACGAGGCTGCCCTGAGGGAGCTATTCCGGGAGCTGGAGTTTACCAGCCTCCTGAGGACAGTGACCCCCCAGCCGGACCTGTCTTCTAAGGATTACCCTTTAATCCTGACCAGGGGAGACCTGGGTGCCCTGATAGAAAAGGTCCGGAGGGCCGGGGAACTTTGCCTAGATCTGGAGACCACTGGAAGAGAACCCATGCGGGCGGAATTGGTGGGAATCGCCTGTTCTTACCGCCCCGGCCAGGCCTGTTACATCCCCGTAGGTCATCGCTATCCCGGGGCCTCCCGGCAGCTCCCGGCAGGGGAGGTCCTGGCCCAGCTCCGGCCCCTCCTGGAGGACCCGGGGATTAGGAAATATGGCCAGAACCTGAAATACGAGATCGTTATGCTCGAGCGGCAAGGGATTTCCCCCCGTGGGTTGGCCTTCGACACCATGGTAGCCTCATACCTCTTAAACTCCACCCGGCCGAGCCATAGCCTGGACAATATTGCATTAGAGCACTTAGGGTATAGGATGCTGAGCTATGCCGAGGTGGTCGGGGTGGGCAAGAAGGAAATAAGTTTTGATCAGGTGGAAATGGGTCAGGCCGCCCGCTACGCTGGCGAGGATGCAGACATCACCTTCCAATTGGTAAAGCTCCTCGGTCCCAGACTCCAAGAGCAAGGGCTGGAGAGGCTCTTCTATGAAGTAGAGTTACCCCTGGTCGAGGTCCTGGCCAAGATTGAGATGAACGGCTTCAAAGTGGATGTAGACTTCCTCCACCAGATGTCCCAGGAGTTGGAAGGGCAGCTTGAGAGGATAGTGTCCCGAATCTATGCCCTGGCGGGCACCACCTTCAACATTAACTCCCCTAAACAGCTCGCCGAAGTCCTCTTTGAGCGCTTGAAGCTTCCGGTCCTGAAGCGCACCAAGACTGGCTACTCCACTGACGTGGGAGTCCTCGAGCAACTCGCCCTAAAACACGAGCTCCCAGCAGAAATCCTTAATTACCGGGCCTTGGCTAAGCTAAAGTCCACCTATGTGGACGCCCTTCCGGCCCTGACCAATCCCCAAACAGAGCGGATCCACACTTCTTTAAATCAGACAGTCACAGCTACTGGTAGGCTCAGCTCTAGCGACCCCAACCTCCAGAATATCCCGGTGCGCACAGAGCTAGGACGGCGCATTCGGGAGGCCTTCGTGGCCGAAAAGGGATGGCTCCTCCTCTCTGCCGATTACTCCCAGATCGAGCTCCGGCTCCTGGCCCAATTTTCCCAAGACGAAGCCCTCATCCAGGCCTTCAGGCAGGGGGAAGACATCCACGCCCGCACCGCGGCAGAGATCTTTGCCATTACCCCCGAGGCGGTAAACCCTGAGATGCGGCGGCGGGCCAAGGCGGTGAACTTTGGGATAATCTATGGGATGAGCCCCTTTGGGCTAGCCTCCGACCTGGGTATTACCCAAGAGGAGGCCAAGGGATACATAGACCGTTACTTCGCTCATTATCAGGGGGTCAAGGCTTACATAGAGCGGGTCATCTCCGAGGCCCGTCAAGCGGGATACGTCACCACCGTCCTGGGACGGCGCCGCTACATCCCAGAACTCCATAGCACCGATCACAATCTGCGTGGCTTCGGGGAGAGGACGGCCATCAACACCCCAATCCAGGGCTCGGCCGCCGATCTCATCAAGGTAGCCATGATCCAGATCTACCGCCGGCTAAAGGAGCGGGGCCTTAAGGCCAGGATGATCCTCCAGGTCCACGACGAACTGGTCTTCGAGGTCCCGGTCCCGGAACTGGAAGAGGTCAAGGGCCTGATCCGAGAGGCCATGGAGGGGGTAATGGCCCTGGATGTCCCCATCAAGGTAGACCTGGGAGTGGGCAGGAGCTGGGCAGAAGCCCACTAATATGCTAACAGTGGGCCTTACGGGCGGAATCTCGAGCGGAAAGACCACGGTGGCCCGCATGTTTGCACGGCTGGGGGCAATGGTCCTCGACGCGGACCGCATGGCCCACGAGCTGATGCAGCCGGGAGGCTCAGTTTATAAGGAGATCGTGGCCACCTTCGGTCGGGAGATCCTTAATGGGAAAGGAGCAATAGATCGGAGCAAATTAGGAGCCCTGGCCTTTGGCGATCCTGAGCAGCGTAAAAAGTTAGACGACATTGTCCATCCCGTCCTGGCAGCAAGGATGGCCGAAGAGCGAGAACGCATCCGCCGCTCTGGAAAGGCCAAGCTCCTGGTGGTGGAGGCCGCCCTTCTCATAGAAAGCGGCTTTTACCGCCGTTTCGATAAGATCATCCTGGTCACCGCCCCTGAGGAGGCACAGATCCAGCGCCTCCAAGAAAGGAGCCATCTGGACCGGGAGGAGGCCTTTGCCCGCCTTCGCTCCCAGATGTCCCTGGAGGAAAAGATCCCCTATGCCCATTACCTCATTGACAACTCGGGGTCGCTGGAAGAGACAGTGGAGCAGGTGAAAAAGGTATATAGGGAGCTTGTGGAGGAAGCGGAGTCGAGATGAAGATCGAACTCTTGGGCCTGGAATTAAAAAATCCTTGACAAAAAAAGGAAGGGTGTTTATATTCTTTTCGCATTAGACCCATCCAAAGCAAGGGTAAGGTAAAGCCTTCCAAGGGTTTCGCCACCGGTTTTTCCGGGGTGGGATAAGTTTTCATCCCCATTTGTTTTATCCCTATCGTCTTTCGCTGAAATCTTGGAAGCTTGTGATCTCACCAATCTCTAGTGTCGCCGAAGGGAGAATGGTGATTTAGTTCCCCGGGCGTATATCCAATCCGTCCTGATCCTACCCAACTTAAATGGAAGCTTTTGGGGCTCGGACACCATCACCATATAAGAGGGGTGTATCTATGAATATCGCTGAGCTAAAGGAAAAGACCATCTCTGAACTCACCGGGATCGCCCGTTCCCTGGGGGTGGTGGGCGCGAGTGGCCTTCGAAAGCAAGAGCTGATCTTCAAGATTCTGGAGGCCCAGACAGAGAAGAATGGTCTAATTTTTGCCGAGGGGGTGCTGGAAGTGCTCCCTGATGGCTTCGGCTTTCTCCGGGCCCCCGACTATAACTACCTCCCCGGGCCCGACGATATCTACGTCTCCCCCTCTCAGATTCGGCGCTTTGATCTCCGGACCGGGGATACCGTATCCGGCCAGGTCCGCCCCCCAAAGGAAGGGGAACGCTACTTTGCCCTCCTTAAGGTAGAGGCAGTCAACTTCGAGAACCCCGAGCTCGTTAAAGAGAAGATCCTCTTCGACAACCTTACCCCCCTCTTTCCAAATGAGCGTGTCCATCTCGAAACGATCCAGGACGAGGTCTCCATGAGGGTAATGGATCTCCTAACCCCTATTGGCAAGGGGCAGCGGGGACTCATCGTGGCCCCACCCCGGACGGGGAAGACCATTCTCCTCCAGAAGATCGCTAACAGCATTACGAAGAATCATCCTGAGATCATTCTTATTGTCCTCCTCATTGACGAGCGGCCGGAGGAGGTCACCGACTTTCAGCGATCGGTCAAGGCTGAGGTGGTAAGCTCCACCTTCGACGAGCCGGCCTCGCGCCACGTGCAGGTAGCGGACATGGTGCTGGAGAAGGCCAAGCGCTTGGTAGAGCATAAGCGGGATGTGGTTATCTTATTGGACAGTATTACTCGCCTGGCCCGGGCCCATAACACTATTTGTCCCCCTAGCGGGAGGGTCCTGTCCGGGGGCGTGGATGCCAGCGCTCTGCAGCGACCCAAGCGCTTCTTTGGTGGTGCAAGGAACATCGAGGAGGGGGGGAGCCTCACCATTATTGCCACCGCCTTGATCGAGACCGGTAGCCGGATGGACGACGTCATCTTCGAGGAGTTCAAGGGGACCGGGAACATGGAGCTCCACCTCGACCGCCGCCTGGTCGATCGCCGGGTTTTTCCTGCCATCGATATCTTCCGCTCAGGGACCCGGAAGGAGGAACTTTTGCTCTCCCAGGAAGAGCTTAATAAGATGTGGATCCTTCGGAAGGTGCTGCAGAGCATGGGAGTGGTGGAGGCCATGGAGCTCATCATAGAGAAGCTCCGGGAGACCAAGTCCAACGAGGAGTTCTTCCGGGCCATGAATTCTTAGGAACCTGTTGGAATGGGCCTTAAAAGGCCCTGAGTCAGGAGGATGCAGCCAGGGGCTGCATTTTTTATTGTTAAAAGGCCCCCTTTAAGGTATTATAATTATAAAGAGTTCAGTCAGGGGAGGGAGGGTGGTTATGAAGAAAGGCATTCACCCATCGTATATGGACTGTGTGATTACCTGTGCCTGCGGGGAGGTCATCCATACCCGCTCCACGGTCCCCAAGATCAGGGTCGAGATCTGCTCCAAGTGTCATCCCCTTTTCACCGGGAGGCAAAAGCTCATTGATACTGAAGGTCGGGTAGAGCGGTTCCAGAGGAAGTATCGCCGCAAGACTGGTGCGACTCCGCCTAAGGCGGACTGAGAATAATAAGCCTTTAGCCTTCAGCCATTAGCCATTAGCCATTAGCCCTCAGCCTTTAGCATAAAAACTGGTCTTTACCGTTTTGAACGTTTTATCCC
>JACRGL010000113.1 GCA_016212365.1 Candidatus Methylomirabilota bacterium
GGGGAGGGGATTGAGAGAGGGGGAACAAATGGTGAACATTCACCCTCACCCCGACCCTCTCCCATAAAGGGAGAGGGGGACTTTGAGGATGTCAATCTCTATTTTTGGGGCAGATCAATATCGCCTTGCCGCTATTAGCCCTTAGCCAAAAGCTAGGGACTGATGGCTAAGGGCTCTCTTCAGCTCTGAATAAAGCTCTTCAGCTTACGGCTTCTCGTGGGGTGTCGGAGCTTCCGCAAGGCCTTTGCTTCGATCTGGCGGATCCGTTCCCGAGTGACGTCGAAACGCTGCCCGACCTCTTCCAGGGTGTGATCTACCCCGTCTCCGAGCCCAAAGCGCAGCCGGAGCACCTTTTCCTCTCGAGGGGTCAAGCTCGCAAGGACCTCCTCGGTTTGCCTCTCCAGGTTGATCCCTAAAACGGCATCGATGGGGGAGACGACTCCCTTATCCTCGATGAAGTCGCCCAGGTGGCTATCCTCCTCCTCCCCGATAGGGGTCTCTAAAGAGATGGGCTCCTGAGCGATCTTTAGCACCTTGCGGACCTTATCCACGGGTAGGTCGATCTTCTGGGCAATCTCCTCTGGGGTGGGTTCTCGGCCCTTCTCCTGCACCAGGGCCCGAGAAGCCCGGATCAGCTTGTTTATGGTCTCAATCATGTGTACCGGTATCCGGATGGTCCGGGCCTGGTCAGCTATAGCCCTAGTGATGGCCTGGCGGATCCACCAGGTCGCATAGGTGCTGAACTTGTATCCCCGCTGATATTCGAACTTGTCCACTGCCCGCATAAGGCCTATATTCCCTTCCTGGATCAGATCCAGGAACTGGAGCCCGCGGTTGGTGTATTTCTTGGCAATGCTGATCACCAGGCGGAGATTGGCCTCCACCATCTCTTTCTTAGCCCTTAAGGCCTTCCTCTCCCCCCGGGTGATAGCAGTGAGCAGCGCCTTTAGCTCCTCCGCAGTGGCATCGGCCTCCAGCTCCGCCCGCCGGATTTTGCGGAAGCCGCCGTTGATGATGCGGTCGTATTCCAGCAACTCCTCTTCAGAGAGCCCTCTCCTCTTGGAGAGGGTCTGGAGCTCCTTCGATCCCTTCTTAACCTCGGCACCCAAGGATCTTAGATCCTGCCAGGTAAGGCCTGAGGCCGCCTGACATTCTCGAATTTCCTTCTCGGCGCGATCAATCCTTTCCAGGAGACTCTTCATGCGGGCCACAATCCTCTCAATAACCTTAGGACTCAGGTTTAGCTTCCTGATGAGGGAAGCATGAGCTGCCCTTCTTAGTGCGATCTCCTTCTTCAGTTCCTCCTTAGGCCTCTTGACCTTTCCCTCCTGGTGGTGAAGCCAGCGTTTGAGCTCTTCGATCCTCTCCTGCTCCCTCCTTAGGTCCTCTAGGGTGGGGGAAACCTCGGCCACCAGTTCCTTCTCTTTGGCCTCTGTAACCTCATCGAACTCATTCAAAGCCAAGAGGTCTCCCACCCTCAGACGGCCCTGAAGGAGCCTCTCCCCGAGAAAGAGGACCTCCTTCACCGCTACAGCCGCTCTGCAAACAGCCTCGGTGACCTCCCTCCGCCCCTCCTCGATCCTCTTGGCAATGCGGATCTCCCCCTCCCGGGTGAGCAGAGGGGTACGACCCATTTCCCGGAGATACATCCGCACAGGGTCGTCAGTCTTCCCTATAGGAGCTGGGGCGAATTCTACCTCTGGGGAGACCCCTTCCCCCTCCCCAGGCTCTAAGGGTTCTATCACCTTCACCTTCTCCGGGCGATCCACCACCTCTATGTCCATCTCATCAAAGAGCATGAGGATATCGTCAATCTGCTCAGGGGAGGTTAAATCCTCCGGCAGCACATCGTTCATCTCCTCATAGGTTAGATATCCCTTCTTCTTCCCCAAGGAGATCAGCGCCTTTACCTCATCAATCCTGCTCTCATCGCTCATTCCCTGTCTTCCTCCTATCCATTAAAGTCATCAGAAATGAATCCTGGTCCTGGGATCAGGACTTCTGCTTCTTCACCGAGGGATGCTCGGCCAAAAACCCAGCGGCTGCCTTTAAATCGCCTGTTTTCTCGGCCTCCTTCATCTTTTTTGAGAGGTCGGCCTTAAGCCTCTTCTCTGATCGGTCCTTAATCCGCCCCAAGCAATCCCAGGCCATCCTCTCTGGCTCCGGAAATTCTCCCTCCTCAGCAAAAAGGAGGCATGCAAGCCGCCTCCGCACCTCCTCATCCACCTCCTCGGCCAAGAGATCCCGGCCCGTTCGGGGACTGCGGTCTTGGAGCCGGGACCAGATCCGCCGTAAAACTGGATCCGAGAGTTCCTCCAGGGCAAGGGCCACCCGCAGGCCAGGGAGGATCTCGGGAAAGAGGAGGACGAGCTGGATGAGCTTTTCTTCCTCCGGAAAGTCGGCCTCAGTTGAGACCTTCTCCCTTCCGGAGGCAGCCTTTTCTTGGTTCCGCCCCCCTGCCGTCATCCTCCGGAGCTCGGCAACTACGGTGGCCTCAGAGACGCCAAGACGCTCGGCCAGTTTTTGGATATACTTGGCGCGCCTTATCCGGCCTTCGATCTTGGCAATGATAGGGAGGATGCGCTCGCCAAGGTGCGCCTGGCCATCTATAGTGTCTGGACGCGGGCTCCGATAAGTCTGTTTAAGGAAGAAATCCACCAGATCCACCGCGTCTTTCAGCCGCTCTTCAAGGGCAGCCTGGCCATAGCGGCGAAGGAAACTATCGGGGTCCTCCCCATTATTGAGCACCACTACCTCTGCTCCCAATCCAGCAGAGAGAAGGAGTTCCATGGCCCGGAGCGCTGCATTCATCCCTGCCCGATCGGGATCAAAGACTAAGAGGGCATGATCGGTGTACCGCTTAAGTAAAGCCACCTGGCCTGAGGTGAGGGAGGTGCCTAAAGAGGCCACCGTGTTTTGGAATCCCATGCGGTGCATTATAATGAGGTCAAAGTATCCCTCCACCACCAGCACGAAGCCCTTCTCCCGAATGGCCTTATGGGCGAAGTTCAGCCCATAGAGATGGGAGCCCTTATTATAGATGGGGGTCTCAGGGGAGTTAATGTACTTGGCCTCAGCCTCCCCTAAGGCCCGCCCTCCGAAGGCTAGAACCTTGCCAGTGGCATCGAAGATAGGGATTATCAAGCGCTCGCGGAATCGATCGTAATAACCCTTCTTCTCCCCCGTCCTGGGGAGGATGAGCCCTGCCTCAACGAGAAACTCCGGGGAATAGCCCTGGCCCCGCAGGAGGCACCAAAGCGCATCCCACGAGGGGAGGGCGTAGCCTAACTCGAAGCACTTTGCCGTGGCCTCATCCACTCCTCTCTTTTGAAGATGCTCCCGGGCCAAGGCCCCTTCCGTGGTCTCCCAAAGATTCTGCCGATAATAATTGGCGGCTATGCGATTTACCTCGCATAGCTTCAGGCGTCCGGAGGCTTCCTCGCGTCTCGAACTTCCCACCCTGACAGGGAGGCTTATCCCAGCCCGGGCGGCCAAAAAACGTACCGCCTCGGGAAAGGAGAAATTCTCCCTTTTCATCAAAAAGCTCAAGACGTTTCCCCCTTCCCCGCAGCCGAAGCAATGAAAGATCTGACGTTCAGGGTTCACTACGAAGGAGGGGGTCTTTTCGGTATGAAAGGGGCAGAGAGCCTTGTAATTCTTTCCCGCCAACCTTAGGGGCAAGTAACTAGAGATGACCTCTACAATGTCGGTAGAGGCAAGGACCTGGGAGATTACCTCCTGGGGCATAAAGGCCATATATCCCTCGCAATCTTTAGTTGCTTCCGGAACTCCTGGCGATCAGTTTCACTATCGTCGCCCCGGCACCCCCTTCGTCAAAATCGGCCAGGCCGAATTCCTCCACTAAGGGATGGTCTCTGAGGACTTTGGTTACCGCTTTCCGCAGGGCACCCCTTCCTTTGCCGTGGATTATCCGGACCCTCCTAAGGCCTGCCAAAAAAGCATCGTCTAAATACTTAACCGTCCGGGCCGCCGCTTCCTCGGTAGTAGAGCCCAAAAGGTTAAGCTCGGCCGAGACCTCTTCCCTTCCTTCCCATAATACAGAAGTGAAAGAACTACGGGCCCGAGACTCCTCTTTCATGGGGCTAAGAGATTTAATAGGTATCCGGGCCTTTCCCATGGGGAGCTGGACTTCCACCAGACCTTCGGGGGAGGGAGAGGAGAGGAGGTATCCCCGCTGTCCTAGATGCCTCACCCAGACCCTTAAACCCGCCCTGGCCTCTTCTGACCTTAGAAC
>JACRGL010000114.1 GCA_016212365.1 Candidatus Methylomirabilota bacterium
CCTCGCCCACAACCACCCCAGCGGGGACCCGACTCCTTCCGACCAGGACCGCGAACTGACCGGGGCGGTAAAGGCGGCTGCGGCGACCGTGGGCCTCCGCTTCCTGGACCACCTGATTATCGGCGACGCCACGCCCTTCAGCTTCAAGGCAGTAGGACTTTTATAGGCCGGGGGATGCGGACAACGAGGATTTAGGCTTGCGGCGCTGGGAAAGTGGGGTATAATAAAGGCGCCCAATATGTTAAAATTCAAAATTGGTCGCATTTAGCTACGAGGAAGTGCGATGAAGGAATTAAAAAAGATCGTCTTGGCGTACTCGGGGGGCCTGGATACTTCTGTGATCCTACGCTGGCTCATCGAGACCTATAAGTGCGAGGTCATTGCCTTCTGCGCGGATATCGGCCAGGGGGAGGAGCTCCTGGCGGTCCGGGAGAAGGCTTTAAAAACCGGGGCAAGCAAGGTCTACATCGAGGACGTAAAGGAAGAGTTTGTCCGAGACTTCGTCTTCCCCTGCCTCAAGGCCAACGCCGTCTACGAGGGCCGCTACCTCCTGGGGACCTCCATGGCCCGGCCCTTGATCGCCAAGAAGCAGATGGAAGTAGCCAAAAAGGAAAAGGTGGATGCCGTTGCCCACGGCGCCACGGGGAAAGGAAATGACCAGGTTCGCTTCGAGCTCACTTACTATGCCTTCGACCCCGAGATCCGGGTCATCGCCCCGTGGAGGGAGTGGGAGCTGAAGAGTCGCTCCGACCTCATCGCTTATGCTAAAAAGCATGGCATACCCGTGGCCGCCACCGCCAAGCGGCCCTACAGTATGGACCGGAATCTCTTCCATTTGAGCTTTGAAGGGGGAATCCTGGAGGACCCCTGGAAGGAGCCCCCCGAGGACATGTTTGTCCTTACCCTCTCCCCCGAAAAGGCACCCGACAAGCCCACATATATCGAGATAGAATTCGATAAAGGGGAGCCCATTGCCTTAAATAGAAAGAGGCTCTCGCCGGCCACCCTCCTTGCCGAGCTCAACCAGATCGGTGGCAGAAACGGCATAGGCCGGGTGGATCTGGTGGAGAACCGCTACGTGGGTATGAAATCCCGCGGAGTCTACGAGACCCCGGGCGGGACCATCCTCCACGTGGCCCACCGGGCGGTGGAGTCCATTACTCTGGACCGGGAGGTGATGCACCTCCGGGACTCCCTCATTCCCCGCTTTTCCGAGCTGGTCTACTATGGCTACTGGTATTCTCCAGAAATGGAGGTTCTCAAAAAGACCATTGATGAAACTCAGAGGGACGTAACCGGCATCGCTCGCCTCAAGCTTTACAAGGGGAATTGCGAGGTGGTGGGGAGGAAGTCCCCGCGCTCCCTCTATGACCCTGCCTTCGCTACCTTTGAGGAGGAAAAGGTCTACCGACAAAAGGACGCCGAGGGCTTCATTCGCCTGAATGCCCTGCGCCTCCGAATCCGGGCCTTGAGGGAAAGACAGGGTTAATGAAATCCCCTCCAAGACATATTCATACATCAGTGGTGGCTGTCATCATGGACGAGGAGGAGCGGGTCCTCCTCACCCAGCGGAACATCTCCCCTTTTAAAGGAAAATGGGCGCTCCCCGGCGGCAAGATCGTTCACGGGGAGGCTATTGTCCCTGCCCTCCAGCGCGAGGTGGAGGAGGAGGTGGGTCTGGAGATCAAGGTAGACCAGCTAATCGATGTCTTCGAGGTCATCCCCCGGGATGAGGATGAGGCCCATTACATTGTCCTTTATTACCTGAGTAGGCCTATTAATAAAGAGCTTCGCCTTAACTACGGCGAAGTGCAGGCTGCGGCCTGGGTTAGCCGAAAGGAGCTCTCAGAGTATGACACCACCCCTGGGACGCGGCATCTCCTGACCAAGGTCTTTCAAGACCTGGGAGGTCAGCGAGCCTTAAGGTAGTTGCCCCATTTATGGGGCCTGCAATTGCCCAATTTATTGGGCCTTTCATAGATCGCCAGATGAATCTACTGAAGTCCGAATAATTCAACAATCTCAAGGAGAGTCTTTATGCTCCAGATTATTGATAAGTATGTCCCCCTGAATATACCACGGGAGGGGACCTTTTCCGTCATTCTGGCCCAGCTCCCCAATAAGCTGAAATTCCAGAGGTACCTATATAATCTCATAGATCCACGAGAAAAATGGTCCCTAGTGAAATCCGTCCTGGAGAAGATCGCCTCTGGAGAAGACCGCTTTGAGAAGGCCCAATTCGTGGCCTTCCCCGAAGCTGCTATCCCCTTTAAATACAAGGACGAGGTCCTCAAGCTCATCCAGGATCGATTCCCCTCGAATACCGTTACCATCATGGGTTTTGAGCATATATTCTTCCGCCAGTACTGGGAGCTCCTTGCGGAATATCGCTCGGTCAACAGTGAGGCCTACGAGTTGATCCTGAAAGAGGACTTCCGGGGGGAGGAAAACCAGCCGGTCAACTGGTGCCTTGTGGTTGTCAAGGATAACGAGGGGAGACTCCACCCCTTCCTGGAGGCCAAGACCCATCCCTTCTTTGGAGAGGAGTTTTTGGATCATCCACATGACCTCTACCGGGGAAGGCACATCTACCTTTTCCGATCGAGCCTTGTCCCCTTCAATTTCATCGTCCTTATTTGTTTGGATTATATCTACCGCGATATCCACGGCTCTAATGTCACCGCCATTATCCAGCGGGCCAACCGCATGTATTACCAGGAGAGGCAGCAGCTCGATCTGCTCTTCGTCATCCAGTGTAACCCCAAGCCAGAGCACAAGGTTTTCAAGGACGTGGTTTCAGGCTTTTACGGCGAGCGGCTGATCTTCATGCCCGGGGTGAAGAACGCCACTACCCTCTTTCTGAATTCCTCGGGAGAGACAGAGGTGGAGGGCCTGCCCGCCGAGGACGCTGGCTTCGGGCATAGCTCGGTGGTCTTCCACAAGAACAGAAGGCTCCCCCTTACCTCCGTGGCCGAATACCGGACCGATGATTTTTATGGTGAACCGGTATCCAGGCTCCGCTTTGGTCGCGATACTCGCCTTTACTTTCTGGAGCTTGCCCTTTTTCCTGAGCGTGATCCCCGCACCTCCCGTATTCCCGTAAAGATCCTGAGTATCTGGTGCCAGGAGGAGGGTAAGTGGCGCGCGCTAGAGGGGGAAGAGATCATTTCCGGGATCAGGCCCCTGGGCGACCTGGAGGAGCTTTAGGGTCCGTTCAGTAGGGTGTGTTTAGAAATAAAATGGCGAAAAAACCCTGGGCTGGTCGCTTCACTAAAGGAACCGCTAAGGTAGTAGAGGAATACACCGCCTCCGTGACCTTCGATAAAAGGCTTTACCGCGCTGACATCGAGGGGAGCATAGCTCACGCCAAGGCCCTCGCCAAGGCTAAGGTCATTACCAAGGAGGAGGCGAGGGAGATTGTGAGCGGCCTGGTGGAGATTCTGAAAGAGATAGAGCGGGGAGAGTTCATCTTCAATCCCTCCCTCGAGGATATCCACATGAACATTGAACGGAGGCTGGAGGAAAAGATTGGGTTGGCTGCTGGGAAGCTCCATACGGCCCGGAGCCGTAATGACCAGGTGGCCCTGGATCTTCGCCTCTACCTCCGTCACGAGATTCAGGAGATAATGGGCCTGGCCAGGGGATTCCGGGCGACCCTCGTGGAGTTAGCAGAGAAGCACCTGGACTCTGTCATGCCCGGCTATACTCACCTCCAGCGGGCCCAGCCCGTCCTCTTTGCTCACCACCTCTTGGCCTACTTTGAGATGATGGACCGGGACCAGCAGCGGCTTGCCGATTGCTATAAGAGGGTAAATATAATGCCCCTGGGTTCAGGGGCACTGGCTGGAACCCCTTTCCCCATTGACCGAAAATACATTGCGAGGCTCCTCAATTTCCCAGAGGTTTCGCGAAATAGTATCGATGCCGTCTCCGACAGGGATTTCGTGGCCGAGTTCCTGGCGGCCTCCAGCATCCTGATGATGCATCTGAGCCGCCTCGCCGAGGAGATCATCCTCTGGTCTTCGGTCGAGTTTGGTTTCATTGAACTTGACGACGCCTTTGCCACCGGCTCCAGCCTGATGCCCCAGAAGAAGAACCCCGATGTTGCCGAGCTCGCCAGGGGAAAGGTGGGGCGGGTCTACGGCAGCCTCCTTTCCCTGTTGACGACCCTCAAAGGCCTCCCTTTGAGCTATAACAGGGATCTGCAGGAGGACAAGGAACCCCTCTTCGACGCAGTGGATACAGTGAAGGCTTCTCTCCGAGTGCTCGCCCCATTGCTCAGGACCCTGAAGGTTCATCCTGAGCGGATGCGCGTTGCGGCCCAGGAAGGATTTTTAAATGCCACAGACCTGGCGGATTACCTGGTCGGCAAGGGGATGCCCTTCCGCCAGGCCCACGAGGTGGTAGGGAAGATTGTCCTTCGGTGTATGAAAAAGGGAAAAAAGATCGAGGGTCTCCCTTTAAAGGAACTCCACAAATTCTCGCCCCTCATTGGAAGGGACCTCTACGATTTTCTCTCTTTAGAGGCCTGCATCAACCGCCGTCAGGCCATCGGCGGCACGGCCACAGAAAACGTTCGAAAGGCCTTAAAATCAGCCAAAAAGAGACTGTTGCGGTTTTGTAAAATTTGGTGAAAACAAAAAGCCCTTTCGCCCTTTCCATTATCTATCTCCTATTGATATTGCCCTCCTGCGGCATTAAAGGGCCTCCGAGACCCCCTACTCTTGCTACCCCCGCTGCTGTGGCCGACCTTTACGCTATAAGCCGGGAGAATAACGTTACCCTCACCTGGACCAAACCCGCCAAAAACACCGACGGTTCCGCCCTCAAGGATTTGGCCTCGTTCAAGCTTTATCGGAATTCCATTCTCATTGCCACCATTAATGCCGAGAGACCTGAAAATGCCCTTGTTGAAGGTAACCGGTATGTATTTCAAGATCAAGCCCTCAAATACGAGCATCGCTATTTTTATCAGCTCATATCCTTAAATAAACGGGGTCTGGAGAGTCCACCCTCCAATAAGGCTACTATTGAGGTAACCGTGCCCCCAGTGGGGCCAACCAACCTACGTGCCGAGGCCGGGGATGGCATCGTGACCCTCTCCTGGGAGGCCCCTAAGGCCAAGGCCGATGGAACGGCCTTGACTGAGCTGAAGGGCTATAATATCTACCGCGGCGAGCATCCTGGAACTTACAACCTTCGGCCCATCAATCCCGAGTTGATCCGGGAAACCCGTTATCTGGATTTAGGCCTGTCCAACGATAAGACTTATTATTACATGGTTCGGGCTGTGGACCGGGAAGGCCCTCCTCTTCATGAGGGCCTGGACTCCCAGGAAGTCTCGGCCACCCCGTTAGATATGACGCCCCCGGCCCCGCCCCGGGGATTAAAGGCGGTGGTGGGTGAAAAGGCCGTCCACTTAATCTGGGATCCCAATCCTGAGGGAGACCTCCTGGGCTACTACGTTTATCGAAGCCTCATCCCTGGTCGCGGCTATCAGCGTCTCACCCCAGTGCCCATCACTAAGGTTACCTTTGCTGATGACGACGTTCGCCCTAAGACCACCTACTACTATGTGATCACTGCTGTGGATGCCTCCTCGCGCCAAAACGAGAGCGCACCCTCAGAGGAGACCTCTGTAGAGACTCCTTAAGGGATAAATTCCTTTTGACTTTCCCACTGGATTATGTTATCTATTCCCTAATTTTCGCCCACCCCGGACTGAACGTCCTTTTTGCCAGTCTTCAAAAGACCCTGCTTAACGTGGACTCCTTATTATAAAGGGCTGCGGGAGATTAGCAAAAGGCCACGGCCGATGCATTACTTTGAATACAAGGGGGACGAGCTTCACTGCGAGGAAATCTCCATCGCTGAGATTGCGGCTAAGGTGGGGACTCCCTTCTATCTTTACAGCCACCGGACCCTTACCCAGCACTATCGGGTCTTTGATGAGGCATTCAGCCCTATCCCTCACCTGATCTGCTTCGCCGTAAAGGCCAATTCAAATCTGGCCATCCTCAAGCTCTTTGCCGAGATGGGCGGGGGTGCCGACGTGGTCTCGGGCGGAGAGCTCTACCGGTCCTTGAAGGCGGGAATCCCGCCTGAAAGGATAGTCTTTGCAGGGGTGGGGAAGACCCGCGAAGAGATAGCCTACGCCCTGAAGTCCGACATCCTGATGTTTAATGTAGAGTCCTCTCAGGAGCTCCAGCTCCTGGAAGAGGTGGCCGCCTCGATAGGGACGAATGCAAAGGTGGCTCTTCGGGTCAACCCCGACGTGGACCCCAGCACCCACCCTTACATTTCCACCGGCTTGAAGAAGAGCAAATTCGGAATTGACATCTCCCTGGCCCTGGAGGAATACCAGGTGGCGCAGAACCTTCCCCACATTGACATTGTGGGGATTCATCAGCACATTGGCTCCCAGATCACCGAGGTAAGCCCCTTCGTGGATGCCCTGGAAAAAATCGCTGATTTAGTCGAGTCCCTCCGGGAGCTAGATCTGGACATCCGTTACTTGGATGTGGGTGGGGGATTGGGCATTACATACAAGGACGAGGAGCCTCCCCCGCCCAAAGAATTCGCCGAGGCCCTCATAGGCGTCATAAAAGATTTAGGTTGTACCGTCATCCTGGAACCGGGACGGGTGATTGCGGGAAACGCCGGAATCCTGGTGACCAGGGTTCTCTACACCAAGCGAACCCCGGCCAAGAATTTCGTGGTGGTGGATGCGGGAATGAATGACCTCATCCGTCCCAGCCTTTACGGCTCTTACCATTCCATTCTTCCGGTGAAGAAGCTGCCCTCAGCGCCGGGCCTGGTGGCTGATGTAGTAGGGCCTATCTGCGAATCTGGGGATTTTCTGGCCAAGGACCGGGAAATTCCTGAGCCCGAGATGGGAGACTTATTGGCAGTGATGAGCGCGGGGGCCTATGGCTTTACCATGTCGAGCAATTATAATTCGCGGCCCCGTGCCTCAGAGGTAATGGTCAAGGGCGGCAAATTTTATATAATCAGGGAACGGGAGAGCTACGAAGACTTAATCAAAGGAGAGCACGTCCCTGATTTCTTGTAGCCTGAGGAGTTCTCCCTGATGAAAAAGATCCCTTTCTACAAGATGAGCGGGAGCGGGAACGATTTTCTGGTGATCGACAATCGGAAGGGGGTCATGCCAAAAGGGGCTTCTCGCTTTGTGCCCCAGGTATGCCGGCGGCGGGTCTCGGCGGGGGCTGACGGGGTCCTCTTGGTGGAACCCTCCCGGAAGGCCAATTTTAGGATGCTTTATTACAATGCCGATGGGAGCGAGGCCGAGATGTGCGGGAACGGGGCGAGATGCATTGCCCGCTTCGCCTTCCTTCAAGGAATTGCCCCGGCCCGAATGGTCTTCGAGACCAAGGCCGGCCTGGTCCGGGCGGAGGTCAAGGGGGAAAGGGTGAAGGTCCAGATGGGCGATCCCCATAGCCTCAGCTTGAATATGAAAATTTTGGTTCAGGGTTCAAGGTTCACGGTTCACAGTATTAATACAGGGGTTCCCCACGCCGTCCTCTTCTATGAGGACCTGGAGAAGGTCCCAGTTAAAGAGCTGGGCCCAAAGATTCGATTCCACCAGGCCTTTCAGCCCGCAGGAACCAACGTGGACTTTATCCGGATCAAGGGTCCCGGAGATATTGAGATCCGGACCTACGAGAGGGGGGTGGAGGACGAGACACTGGCCTGCGGCACGGGCTGCGTGGCAGCGGCTATTGTGGCCGCCGCCTTGGGGGAAGTGAGATCGCCAGTGGCCTTGCAGACCCGGGGTGGGGAGACCCTCAGTGTTTACTTTGACAAGAAGGGGAAGGGATTCACCAGCGTCTTCCTGGAGGGCGGTGCCCGGGTGGTCTACGAGGGTGAGCTTTGGGAGGAGGCATGGAAATACTAATGGTTCATGGTTCACTGTTCACGGTGATAGCTTACACTGGTCTATTTGGTCTATTTGGTCTATTTGGTCTATTTGGACGAGATAGACGAAACGACGAAATAGACGAAG
>JACRGL010000011.1 GCA_016212365.1 Candidatus Methylomirabilota bacterium
TCAGGACTTCCTGGCCATCCCTGGCCACGGCATAAAGGCCCGCCTTAGGCGGAACGGGACGTCGGTCCTCCTTGGCAATCTCAAGCTTATGGCCCAGGAGAAGGTAGAGATTGGCCCCCTGGCCCAGGAGGCGGAGAGGCTTTCTGGCCAGGGCAAGACCCCCATGTATATAGCAGTGGACGGGAAGGCCATAGGGATTATTGCCGTGGCCGACACCTTAAAACCCTATTCCAAGGAGGCCATTGAAGCCCTCCACCGCCTCGGGGTGGAGGTTGTCATGATCACAGGAGACAACCATAGGACAGCCTACGCCATTGCCAGGCAAGTGGGTATAGACAGGGTCCTGGCCGAGGTCCTCCCCCAGGATAAAGCAGCCGAGGTAAAGAAGCTCCAGGATGAGGGAAAGGTCGTTGCTATGGTTGGTGATGGGATAAATGACGCCCCGGCCCTGGCCCAGGCGGATGTGGGGATTGCTATAGGCACGGGAACCGATGTAGCCATGGAGGCCTCGGACATCACCTTGATAAGCGGCGATCTAAGAGGGGTAGTTACTGCCATCCAGCTCTCCAAGCGGACCATGAGGACCATCAAGCAGAATCTCTTCTGGGCCTTTATATATAACACATTGGGCATTCCTATTGCTGCCGGATTGCTCTATCCCTTCTTTGGTATCCTCCTGAATCCAGTCTTCGCGGCGGCGGCCATGGCAGCGAGCTCTGTATCTGTTGTGACCAATTCCCTCAGATTGAGGAATTTCAAACCCAGTCTGCCGGGTTGAAACGAATATCTAAGTAACTCAAATCTTTAGATTTGACCCCTCAAGGCTGAAGCCTTGAGCTACAGAAATATCTACAGGGAGGTGAAGAGATGAAACATTTCATGATTCCCCGGACCGCTCACTGCAGAGAGGGCCACTGTCCCCGGTCCTGGGCATGACCTTAAACTGCCCCATTCCATATGCTTTAGCCTCGGCAATCAGCGGCTTGGAGACAGGTCTTCGACAAGCCCGTTGACCGAATGTCAAAGGTCTTGCCTTTACAACTCGCCCTTTTTGACAAAATGTCAAAAGAGAATCATCGTATCTAGTTGCGGTGATTCTCTCCTCGAAACCCCTTCCGTCGAAATCCTTTAATCTAAACCACTTAGAGCAATTCAAGGTTTTTTTATTACCCTTAAGGCTATGGCATAACCCTTGCCTATCTTAAAAAATCAATAGGCTTTTGAGGGTGAGGAGGGCTGATGATGGGCATTGCTGATAAGGACGGCGATGAATCCCGGGAGGAGAAAGTGGAGATAATCAGCCGCCGTGAGTTCATGAAGAAAGCAGGCTTAGTAACAGGGGTGACCCTTTTGGGCGCCTCCGCTGTCACAGGGTTAGAAAAGGCCCTGATAAGAGGGAGTTACCTCGTTTGGGCCGCTGATCTTAGGCCTGACCTGGTGGTGGCTCAAAACGGGAGCCCGAAGCAGCTCCTCTACGCGGCCCTCACCCCTTTAGGGGGGATGGAGCGATTCGTCAAACCGGGGCAAAGGGTGGTCCTAAAGCCCAACATAGGGTGGGCCAGGACTCCCGAGCAGGCGGGCTGCACCAATCCCGATCTTGTAGCAGCGGTCATTAAGGCCTGTTACGATGCCGGCGCCAGGGAGGTAGTTCTCTGGGACCACACCAGTGATAATTATCAGTTTGCCTTTACCCTCTCAAAAATCAAGGAGGCGGCGTATAAAAACGGGGCAAGGATCTATTCCGGGCATGGCGAGAACTCGTATATTTCCGTAGAAATCCCTAGGGGAAAGAAGCTGAAGAAGGTGAAGGTACTCAAAGATGTGTATCAGGCGGAGGTCCTTATAAACATACCTATAGCCAAACAGCACTACGCCACCGAGCTGACCCTTTCCTTGAAGAACATGATGGGCGCCGTTTGGGATATGGTGGACTTCCACAGGGTTGACCTCCATCAGTATATCGCCGATCTGAATACCGCCGTAAGGCCTCACCTGGTCATTCTGGATGCCATCCGCATCCTCACCACTCGAGGCCCGAAAGGTCCGGGAAAGGTGGAGAATCCCAATATGGTGATTGCCGGCACCGACCCTGTAGCCATAGATGCCTACGCCACCCTCCTTTTCAAGAAGCCCAAGGCAAAGGCCGGGTCGAAAAAAGACGTGTCGAAAGAGCTACCCCAGGCTTACGCCGGAGAAGACCTGGAATTCACGGATAAGCCTTTGAGGCCTGAGGATGTCCGCTATATAAAGCTCGCCTACGAACACGGCCTGGGACAGATTAACCTGTCTAAAGTAAACATAAAAAGGGTTTCAGGGGCTTAGATTGGCTGGTTATATATGTAATTATCCTGAAAGGATTCTATAGGGGTCAATTAAGCCTAAAAAATTGCCCCCTCACCTCAGTCCTCTCCCCCAGGGGGAGAGGGGA
>JACRGL010000115.1 GCA_016212365.1 Candidatus Methylomirabilota bacterium
CCAATGGTTTCGTAGCTACCGCCATCTCAGATCCCAGTCAAAGAACTTCGAGCTCTTCCATAACAGGAATCACCGTTATAGCTGCCTTAAAGGTAAAACACCTTTCCAGTTTATCAAAGAGGCTGGATACATTCCAATCCTGCCCCCTCCAGGCTTCAAGTTGCCTAAAATTGACTACATTCCTGATGGGACAGTCTCCCTCATCCGTTTCATCCGAAGTGACCAAAAGCTGGATATCTTCGGAGAACATTTTGAGCTCCCCAAGAGCCTTATCTATACTTATGTCCGGGCTAAAATCGTTACTGGTTTGCATCAAATTCAGGTCTACTCTGGTGATGAGTTGGTCACTTGTTTTCCCTACCCCTTACCGACATGGATCGCTCCAGATTCTCAAAATAGTGGGTAACCTATGTATTGACACATGCTAAATTCAAAATCGGGTAACCTATGTTGTGATATTTACCAAATTCTAGACCCCGTGCGGATGTTTACTATTGCCCGGCCAAACTCCTCTAGAGCCTCGGAAGTCAAGGCCCCTGAAAAAGAGAAGGCCAGAACCACCACCAGGGATGGCCCCCAAAGGGTTGCTCTCAAAGGCCCCGGCTCCCGGGTTTGATAGGCTGCGAACCCCCCTGGCAGAGGGGACAGTCCTGGGGCTGATAGGTAGGAATCTCGAGGGTAAGCAAGGAGGCCTTTTTCATTGGGAAAATGGCCTTTCCAGCACTCCGGTCTACGAGGGAGCCCACGCCGGCCACTATCCCTCCATGCTGGGTTACCACGTCCATAACCTCCCTGGTGGAGCCACCGGTAGTGATCACATCCTCCACTACTAGTGCCCGCTCTCCAGGTTGGATCTGGAAGCCACGGCGGAGGGTCATCTTTCCCGCCTCCCTCTCGGCAAAGAGGGCCCTTACCCCTAGGGCCTTAGCCACCTCGTGGGTCACAATGATCCCCCCAATGGCCGGGCTTATGACCAGTTCAATCTCTTCTCCCTGGAAATCATAGGCCAATTGGGAGCAAAGCTCAGAGGCGTATTTGGGATACTGAAGCACCAGGGCGCACTGGAGATACTTGGGGCTGTGAAGCCCTGAGGTTAGCAGGAAATGCCCCTCCAGCAAGGCCCCGCAGTCATAAAAGATTTTGAGGATTTCATCTTTAGAGAGCATTTCCGCCTCCACTTAGTAAGGCCATATTGCCTTTCTAATTTTTATATATTTTTATGTAGTAGTAGTAGGGGCTTGATTTATCAAGCCCGTTTCCCTGAATCTGGTTGGAATTCGGGTCGGATAAATCCGACCCCTACAATTTATTTTTCTTGAAAATACTGGGTTTTCTGAATCCCTATAAAGCCATTTCCTTCAGTATCCGCCGGGCTGCTTCTACAGGGTCTGGGGCCTGGAGGATGGGACGGCCAACCACAATGTAATCGGCACCAGCGGCAATGGCCTCCCCAGGGGTCATGACCCGTTTCTGGTCACCAAGGGTTGCCCATTCAGGGCGAACCCCTGGGGTAACAATGAGAAATTCCTGGCCGCATGCAGCCCGGATATCCTCTATCTCCTGCGGCGATGCCACCACTCCATCCAGGCCCGCCCCATGGGCCATTTTGGCCAGATGGATGACATGATCCCTTAATGGCCGCCCTACCCCCAATTCCTCCCCCAATGCTACCTCATCCAGGCTGGTGAGGACGGTCACGGCGACCACTAGAGGCTTCTCCCTTTTCGCCCTCCCGGCGGCCTTTTTAGCCGCCTCTATCGCTTTCCTCATCATTTCCAGGCCCCCGGAGGCATGTAGGTTAAACATAAAAACGCCCAGCTTAACTGCCTCTGCCGCTGCGGCAGCCACCGTGCTGGGGATATCATGGAATTTGAGGTCCAGGAATACGCGGCCCCCTTTTCCTTGGATCACCTCCACCACCTTAGGCCCGTGAGCAGTGTAGAGCTGGCTCCCCACCTTAAAGGCCCCCACGTAATCCCCCAGGAGATCCACAAGGCCCTCGGCCTCCTCAACACTCTCCACATCTAGGGCAAGGATGAGCCGCTCACGAGTAGAAGCCTTTAAATGCCCCATTCTAGAATCTCCATGATGCCCTTCCCCGCTGGCTTCCCCCAAGAATCATACAGTAAACCTCATAAGGTCCTCGGCCAGGGTGACTTCGCCTGAATACGTCTTCCTGCACTGGGAGAGGAGGTCATAACCCTCGCAAACAGGATAGAAGTGAGTAAGGATGAGGTGCTTGCAACCGGCCCTGGAGGCAATCTCCCCTGCCAGGGAAGGTGTCAGGTGGCCAGGGAAGCGCCTCTCATTGGGGAAGGCGCATTCAAGAACCAGGAGGTCAGAACCCATGGCCAGGTCTACGATGGCCTGGCAATAATCGGTGTCCCCTGAATAGACTATGGCTTTTCCCGTAGCCTCTACCCGGTAGGCGAGGCTTTGCCTGGTGTGGATTACTGACTTTGCCGTGATGGACCAGCCCCCTAATACCCATGTCTCGTCCTTTAAGTCCTTTAAATAAAGGGGGTAATCCGTGGGCAGGATGGACTCACCATATATTCCGATGAGGTGGCGGTAAAAGCCATTAAACCCTGGGGGGCCAGAAAGATAAAGGGTCTTGCCCCTCTTATAATCGGGGTTCTTGAGGGCAAAGAGGAGAGGGACCAGGTCAGCGGTGTGGTCCGGATGGAGGTGGGTATAGAACACCAGGTCTATCTCCCGAATATCAATGCCCGCCTCGGCAAGGCGCCTCAGGGTCCCTGAACCTCCATCAAAAAGGAGGTTCTCCCCGGCCACTCGAATAAGCAGGCCAGGGGAACTACGCCGAATTGTGGGAATAGCAGTTCCCGAACCGAGGATAATCAGCTCCAAAGGTCCCCCCAAGACTGAGGTCTCCGTAAACCTAACATCAAAACCCTTTCCCGTCAATGGTATAGGTAGCCCTTTCCTTTATGAGCTAGATTTTTATTGACTATAACTGTATAGTTGGGGATAAAAGAGAGAGCAAAATAAGAGGGTGGAGGTTTCGCCATGGAGTTGGAGATTGTCCAGGGGAGCATCCTCGAGGTAGAGGCCGATGCTATTGTGAATGCCGCCAACAGCCAGGGATGGATGGGGGGCGGGGTGGCCGGGGTAATCAAGCGGGCGGCAGGGCCGGAGGTGGAGAGGGAGGCCGTGGCCCAAGCCCCTATTCCCATAGGCTCGGCGGTCCTTACCTCAGGGGGGAATACAAAGTTTAAGGGGATTATCCACTCCCCAACCATGGAGCAGCCGGCCATGAGGATTCCTGCTGAGAACGTGGCCAAAGCCACGGCAGCGGCCCTGAGGCTGGCCGAGGAGAAGGGCTTTATATCCATTGCCCTGCCCGGTATGGGCACAGGGGTTGGGGGAGTGGCCAGGGATGAAGCGGCCAAAAGGATGATCCAGGCCATCCATGCTTTTTGTGTCCAGAAACTGAAGAAGGTCATCCTGGTGGATATTGACTCCGAGATGGTGGCGGCTTGGCGTAAAGAAAGCAGGAGGGCCGCCGGGAAGTGAAGTGTGGGCAGGCCCATAAGATCTGCCGCGCTGATTTTCTTTTTCGTTGCTTTATTATCAGCACAGGCCTGGGGCAAGGGCTACCCTATAGATCCCCGAATCGACAGGGCCATTCGGGAGGGGATCGATCACCTGTTCAATTTGGACTTTGATAAGGCCGAGGCAGAGTTTCAAAAGATTATCGAGGTAGAAAAAGATGGGCCCTTAGCCCCCTTTTTCCTGTCCCTGGTTTCCTTGAATCGGGCGGGAGAAGAAGAGGAGGAGCCCAAAAAGGAAGAATTGAACAGGTTTCTGGAGCAAGTGGGCGCGTCCATTGAAAGGGCCGAGAGGGCCTTAGAGAAGAATCCAAAAGACGGAGACCTGAGCCTCCTTCTAGGGATGGCCTACGGGACGAGGGCTATTGTGGAGGGCTCCCTTAAACATTACTTATCCGCTTACCAGGGGATCAAAAAGGCCTACCGCTTTTTGAAGAGCGCCCTGGAGATAGATCATTCTAAGCACGATGCCTACTATGGATTGGGGATTTACGATTATTCCATGGGAAGACTTCCCCAGGCCTATCGCTTCCTGGCCTCCCTGATCCTTCCAGAAGGGGGCAGAGACAAGGGCCTCCAGGAGCTTAGCCTGGCGGCCGAGAAAGGGATCTATACCCGGTCCTCAGCAAAGACTACATTGATGCAGACCTATGTAAACCAAGAGAATAACCATGAAAAGGCCCTCCCTTATGCCGAGGAACTAAAGAAGCGCTATCCTGGGAATCCAGAGTTTTACTTCTATTTAGGAAACATTTATTCCGAGCTGGGCCGCTTTTCCGAGGCCCTGGCTGTAGCCGAGGAGGCAGGGAGGGCCATAGAGACAGGCCGCTCTCACTTTAAAAGGGAGATGCTTCCCCGGCATCAGCACCTCCTGGGAAAGGTCTATATGGACCACGGCGACCTGGATAAGGCATTAGAACTGTTCAAGAATGTCATTGCCAGTAATAGCCGCCGATATGCCTGGGTAAAGGCCTGGGCCTTTGTAAGGATGGGAATGATTTATGACCTCAAGGGGGAGCGGGAAGAGGCCGTCCTAATGTATGAACGGGCTTTAAAGGTAGAAACCCGGGGAATCGCCAAGGACTATGCTAGGAAGTATCTGGAAGAGCCTTATATGGAAAGGGGAAAGCGGGGAGGGCGGACTAAATCCTCACTCTGTGGAGACTAATAACCCTCCTTGGGATACATGGTCCCGCACTTCTCGCAGACCTTCATCATGCGAGCCCGTCGCATATAGACCCGGCTCCATACCAATTCGCCCCCGCACTGGCAATTTCCAACGCTCCTGGACGTAGGTGCCTTTGTGCGGCTGGCGAGCTTTGTAGTATTGTTCTCTTTGGCCAATGGGTCAACCTCCTTTCTCTATAGTAGGCACAGCAATGCCCACGGTCATTGCCAGCTTAGGGGGCCTGGACATTTATAGCTGGGTCTTCTATGTGAACCTACCCATGGGTATGTTTGGTGCAGTGACTTTCCTCCCCCTTTTTGTCCAGGGGGTGATCGGGGGCTCGGCCACAAATGCTGGTGTTGTCCTTACACCTATGAGTCTAGGCTGGGTAACGGGGAGCACGGGTGGCGGGCGATTAGTCAACCGCCTCGGCTATCGCCAATTAGGGGTGCTGGGGATGGGTTTAATGACGGCGGGCTTCTTAGAGAGCAATCTCAGAGTAACCGCTAATCCTGGTCACGTGGTCCAGGGGGCTCCGGTGACTATGGTGAGATCTATTGACCCGCGGATTTTGCTCACCCCTATCGGCCGTTCCACCCTGGCCCCAGAGGCCTTAGCCTTAATGAGAGAGGGTCTGGCTCGTTCCCTAAGGCTGGTTTTCGAAGGAATTAACATCTTTGGGGGAAGATAATATGTCTTTGGAAGGAAAGGCCTCGGGTTTGGTGATCCGGCAGGTTACTATTAGCCAGCGGGAGTATAACGAGCTAAAAAAGCAAAAGGAATTGGCCAGGCGCTACCAGCGGAGGCTGATAAAGCTGGAGGCCGAGCTCGCTCGACTTCAGAAGGAAAAAGAAGGAGAGACCAAGCTAATAAGGGAAATCCTGCCAGTGGTGGACGATTTTGAAAGGGCCATTAAAGCGGGACAAAGGGGGCAGGATTGCGGGGCTATTCTAGAAGGCCTTCAGGCCATCCACCGGGAGGTCCTTCAAGTATTTCAAAGAAAGGGTGTGGAAAGGTTTGAGAGCCGGGGTGAGAGGTTTGATCCCGCCAGGCATCAGCTCTTGGAAGAACCCGAAAGTCTCGAGGGTCTCCTGAAAGCGGTGGTGATAGAGGAACTCCGCCCTGGATATAAGATGGGTGGGCAGATTATCAGGAAAGCCCTGGTTCGGCTGGGGAGAGACCAGGAATGAAGAGGCCACTGGACCAGCCCATAAATGTTACCTGCTACTCGGGATATAAAGGGGATGAAGCCCCTCGGTCTTTTATATATGAAAATAAAAGTCACGAGATTTGCGAAATCATAGAAAGATGGTGTGAGAAGCCCCTTTCAGGGATAGGGCTAAGGCGCTTCTTTAAAGTGAAGGCTGATGATGGTATGTTCTATACGATCTATTATGATGAGGATTTGAATATATGGTTTTTATCCCTCAACGCCAGTTCTTGATATATTCGACGAGAGACCTTACCTCCTCTTCGCTCAATGGACCACCCCCCTTTTTCCCCCATCCCGGCATAGGCGTTCCAGATAGTCCATTAATAATGACTTCCCGCAGATAATCCCCTTCCCTCTCCCTCATCCTTATTAACCCCGAGGCAGTCCTGTCCCATCCCCTACTCCCGTGGCAATAAGCGCAATCGGCCTCATAGAGCTCCTTACCCTTCTTCCCCTTCCCCTTTTCCACATGGCAAGAAGCGCATTCCTTCGAGAAAAAGAACTTTTCTTTCGGGAATGGATGGGCAGGCGAAGCCACCACCAATGCAGATACCAGAAGGGTCTTTATCGGATTCTTTTTGTCATTGGAGAATATATTGACGTATTTAAAAATACGGCCAGCCTTTCCAGAGGTGTCTACTGTAACCAGGAGCTGGCCTGTTTCATAAGGTGCGAGGCGGTTAGAACTAACCACCGTAGCAGTGCACCCTCACGAGGTGGTAATATTTTTTATGACCAACTCCTCATCCCCTACATTTTTAAAAGTGAAGATATGTTCCGGGATTTCGCCCTGGCTTACCTGGCCAAAATCGTGGGTTTCCTTATCAAACTGGATTATGGGACCTGTCCCCGCCAAACCACTTTTAGCCTTAATGAACCCGAGGGACAGGGTGAGGACAACCATAACCATAATGAATAGATGCTTCAGAAAAACCCTTGAAAATCCTGGATTTCCAAGCCTCTCCATATTTTCACCCCTTTCATTCTTCCCTCTCCCCAACCCCTCATCCCTTCCTTCTCCCCTCGGGGGAGAAGGTGAGGTTAAGGGGAGAGGGAATTTTGTGTGTTAAATCAGGGCGCTCTCCAGGACGATGTCCCTGTCCAGGGCCTTTACTGCCTGGGAGAGTTTTTCCTCCAGCCCGCGGGGGAGTCCTGGGCTTTCCATAAGCTGGCGGCAGAGGTCTATGAGGCGGCGGAAGGCCCGGATCAGGTCCCCCTCATGGCCGCCATAGGAGTCCTGGATTAGCCTCACCCAGTCCTCCTCGCCAGAGGCCCACCTGTGGGTGGCAGCCAGGAATCCCGTGTGCATCGAGACAGGAAGGGCCACCCGGAAGGACCTCTGAACCTTCTGGACCTCCTCGGCCAGGCCTTCCAGGGTCCTGACCCTCCGCCTCATGTGGGAATAGCGCTTCATGAAGGCCCTGGCATAGGATGTATCCTCC